>JANWIB010000011.1 GCA_025450155.1 Sphingobacteriaceae bacterium | reverse complement strand
CCGCCATCTGTAGGAAGCGAACAGATGAAAAAAGAGTTGGATGAAGTGTATGATTATACTAAAAATCCAACCAAAGAGCGAATGCGGATAGTGAATTTTTGGGCTGACGGCGTAAGTAGTTACACGCCTCCGGGTCATTGGAATATAATAGCCACCGAAGAATTCGTTAAACGTCAATATAGCGAGGTGCGTTGGGCACGGAACTATGCCTTGCTAAACGCAGCCCTAATGGATGCTGCAATTGTTTGTTGGAACACCAAATTTTATTATTTCAATCCCCGTCCATCTCAATTAGATCCAAGAATAAAAACATTCACCGGATTGCCCAATTTTCCATCTTATATTTCAGGACACTCCACCTTCAGCAGCGCCGCGGCTACTTTATTGGGATATCTTATCCCTGAACGGGCCACAGATTTTAATGCAATGGCCACCGAAGCATCAAACTCACGGATGTACGGCGGTATTCATTACCGGGCTGACTGTGAGCAAGGTTTATTAACCGGCCAGAAAGTAGGAAATTATGCTGTAGAGCGTGCAAAAGTAGATGGGGCAAATTAATTTTTAATACTTAATTTTTTACTGAAAGGTATAGATATAAATTTAAATTATCTGTACCTTTCTTTTTTGTTTAAAACCTATTATGAAAAGAATTACTTCGTCCTTCCTGTTTTTGTTATTGGGTTCCAACCTGCTGGCCCAATCGGTTCAAACCCCAGATAAGATTTATGGGGATTTATTTGTGGACGTGCAAATGAATAAAATATTTCCGGATGGCAAAACATTTGTAGATTGTATACCCAAGGGGGAGCCGGAAGTAATTGTCGCGGATTATCATAAAATAAAAAATAATCCCGCGATAAAATTTTCATTAAAAATGTTTGTTGAGGAGAATTTTACTATTCCCGTTAGTCCCACCAGTACTTATAAATCAGATACCTCCGCTAATGTTAAATTCCATATAGAAAAATTATGGGATGTACTTCAACGCAACCCCGATGCGGTAGTAAAAGGAAGTTCTTTACTACCTCTGCCTAATTCATACATAGTCCCCGGAGGGCGTTTCAGAGAAATTAATTATGGGGATTCTTATTTCACCATGTTAGGTTTACAGGAGAGCAAAAAGTTTGATATGATGGAAAATATGATTAAGAATTTTGCTTATTTAATAGAGAATTATGGGCATATTCCTAATGGTAACCGGACGTATTACCTGAGCCGTTCGCAACCTCCTTTTTTTGCCTCGATGGTTGGCCTTTTAGCCGAATCTAAGGGCGAAGATATTTACGAAACATATTTGCCTGCCTTAGAAAAGGAATATATTTATTGGATGCGCTCTGATAAAAAGCAATTGAATACTGCATTAGCAGATAATTATGCAGTAAAAGTTGGAGGTTACATAGTTAATCGATATTGGGATAGCCTTTCTATTCCCCGACAGGAAAGTTATCGGGATGATGTAGAAACTGCAATGAAAACTAAAAGAAATAAACAGGTAGTTTATAGAAATCTTAGAGCAGGGGCAACCAGTGGATGGGACTTTAGCAGCCGTTGGTTTGTTGATGCTAAAACCCTTTCTACCATTCAAACAATAGACATAGCCCCGGTAGATTTAAATAGCCTTCTTTTTAATCTGGAATATACATTATATACCATTTATAAGAAAAAAGGCCTTTCTGATAAAGCGTCGGTTTATAAACAAGCCTTTACTAATCGTGCTAAATTTATTAATCAATATTGCTGGAATAAGCAGGATGGCTGTTATTACGATTATAACTTTAAAACGAAAAAGCAGGTAAAAACGCCAACATTAGCGATGGCTTATCCACTATTTTTCAAAATCGCATCGCAAGAGCAGGCAAATAAAGTAGCTGCAAAGTTGAAGAAAGATTTTTTAAAACCGGGCGGATTAACAACTACATTGAATCGTACCGGGCAACAGTGGGATGCTCCAAACGGATGGGCTCCGTTACAGTGGATGGCTATTCAGGGAGTGGAGAATTACAAGCAGCATGCACTGGCAAGAGAAATAGGCAGCCGTTGGATAAACCTAAATGTGAAAGTCTTTAAAAATACAGGCAAACTGATGGAAAAATATAATGTAATGGATACACATTTGGAGGCCGGTGGAGGAGAATATCCTTCGCAGGACGGTTTCGGCTGGACGAATGGAGTGTTGTTGAAATTGATGAATAAATATCAGATGGGGATTGATTTTTAATTTTTTTGATGCGGAGTCCATCGTTTCCAACAGGAGCATTTTCGGAATTTATTTTTTTTGTTAATATTCAATTTTCATTCCCGATTCTTGCCACATTCTAAATGCTTTTAAAGCCTCATCTCTTAAAAGGGGTATAGTGGGGAGTTTTCGTTTTTCCATAGGCAAATCAATTTCCTCGTAGATAAACTGGTCATCAAAATCAATATCAGCCGCATCTTTTTTGGTATTGGCAAAATAAATTTTATCCAAATGTGCCCAATAAATAGCGCCCAAACACATGGGGCAAGGTTCACAACTAGTATAGATCACACAACCCGACAAATCAAATGTTTTTAGCTTCTTACACGCCAATCTAATTGCTGAAACCTCAGCGTGAGCAGTTGGATCGTTTGTAGTAGTTACTTTGTTCGCACTTTTGGCTATAATTTTTCCTTCTTTTACTACAACAGCTCCAAATGGCCCTCCACTGGCATTAAGTACATTCTTTTCAGCTAACTTAATAGCTATCCGCATAAATTTTACGTGCAATTTTTTATCTTCCATCATCCATAAAAAGAAAACCCCAACTAACGTCAGGGTTTTAAATGTAAAAAATTTTTAAACTTTTATTTCTTCTCTTTTTTGTATGCTTCATTTAATCCTGCAACCACGTCCTTAGTTACATCAAGACTGTTATCGGCATACAAAACCGTTGAATTACCTTTAGAATAACTTAAAACCATTTTGTATCCTTTGTTTTTAGCATACGTTTTTAAGAAATCAGAAACCTTATTGTAAAGTTTTTCATTCTCTGCGGCTTCTTCATTTTGCAACGCTGCACCCGCATTCTGGTTATAAGCTGCTAGTTCTTGTTGTTTTCGAGCTAAACGTTGCTCGGTAGCAGCACGTTCATCAGCACTCATGGTTGCCGCATTTTTTTGATATTCTGCTACTTCCCGCTGAAAGGTTGTTCCTTTAGCATTTAAATCAAGTTGCGCTTTTTTCGATTTGGCTTCAAATTTATTTCTGGTTTCCTTAAAGTATTCGTAGTTGTTCAAAAGAGAATCAGAATTTACAAATACGATAGCATCAGATTTATTTTCCGTTTTTAGAGTTGCGGCAGTTTTGGGTTGTTCTTTTGAGCAGGAAATAATTGTAGCAGCAAGTATAATACCTGCGGTTAGTTTAGTTAAATTCACCAGTTGTTTTTTCATGTTAATTATAAAAAATTACGCAAATATAAACTTTCATATCAAGTATCCTATATGGTTTGATCTTTCTTAATAAACCCCCTCTTTAAAAGGGTATTAATTATCCACAACTACAGTTTATTCGAACTAAAAAGCGTATTTTTGAGCTTATTCTGATAAAAAAACATGAGTAAAGAAAAGGAAAACAAATCCAACTATTCGGCGGATAACATACAGGTTTTGGAAGGGTTGGAAGCCGTTCGGAAACGTCCGTCTATGTATATTGGCGATACCGGTTTTAAAGGCTTACATCACCTGGTATATGAGGTGGTGGATAATTCAATAGATGAGGCCCTGGCAGGCTATTGTACAGATATATTGGTTACCATTCACACCGATAATTCTATATCTGTAGAAGATAACGGACGTGGTATTCCAACAGCCATGCACACAAAAGAGAAAAGATCAGCGCTGGAAGTGGTAATGACTGTTCTTCATGCCGGAGGTAAATTTGATAAAGATACGTACAAGGTTTCTGGTGGTTTGCACGGGGTAGGGGTTTCATGCGTAAATGCGCTGTCCACTCATCTAATAGCTACGGTTCATCGTGAAGGCAAGATTTTTCGTCAGGAATATCAATGTGGAAAGCCAATGTATGATGTGAAAGTTATTGGAGAAACGCAGCGAACCGGGACCATTGTAAAATTCCATCCCGATCACGAAATTTTTACACTGACTACCGAATATAAATTCGATACCCTGGCTGCCCGTTTACGCGAGCTGGCGTATTTGAATAAAGGAATTCGTCTGTCATTGACTGATGAGCGGGAAGTATTAGAAGATGGAAGTTGCCTGAAGGAGGAATTTTATTCTGAGGGAGGATTAAGAGAATTTGTAAAGTATCTGGATGGAACCCGCTCTGCTCTAATTCCTGAACCGATTTATGTTGAAGGGATTAAGCAAGGTATTCCGGTAGAATTGGCCTTTCAATATAATGAGACCTACACAGAAAATGTACATTCCTATGTCAATAATATCAATACCCATGAAGGAGGTACTCACGTTGCCGGTTTTCGCCGTGGTTTAACCCGCACATTAAAAACTTACGCTGAAAAGTCAGGTTTGTTGAAGAATCTGAAAGTAGAGATTTCCGGAGATGATTTTCGCGAAGGCTTAACTGCGGTTATTTCTGTAAAAGTGCAGGAGCCTCAGTTCGAAGGACAGACGAAAACTAAACTGGGGAATAACGAGGTGATGGGTGCAGTTGATGTGGCCATAGGAGAAATATTAGGAAATTACCTGGAAGAGAATCCTAAAGAGGCCAAATTAATAGTTAATAAAGTTATTTTGGCTGCTACGGCTCGTGCTGCGGCACGCAAAGCCCGTGAAATGGTGCAACGGAAGAGTGTAATGGGTGGTTCGGGATTACCGGGTAAACTGGCAGATTGTTCAGATAGCGATCCCGCCAAATGCGAATTGTATCTGGTAGAAGGGGATTCTGCTGGTGGAACGGCAAAGCAGGGGCGTGACCGGAATTTTCAGGCCATTCTTCCATTAAGAGGTAAAATTCTGAACGTGGAAAAGGCCATGGAGCACAAGATATATGAGAATGAAGAGATCAAGAATATGTTTACCGCATTGGGGGTAAGCATAGGAACTGCTGATGATGCAAAAGCGTTAAATCTTGAAAAATTACGCTACCATCGCATCATTGTGATGACCGATGCGGATGTGGATGGTTCTCACATTACTACCTTGATATTGACATTCTTCTTCCGTTATATGAAGGAGCTAATTGAATTTGGGTATATTTACATTGCAGCCCCTCCTTTGTATCTGGTTAAAAAAGGGAAAGATTTTGAATATGCCTGGAATGATGATCAACGCGATGCAGCAGTACAACGTTTAAAGGGTTCGGGTAAGGAGGATAGTGTACACATTCAGCGGTATAAAGGTTTGGGAGAGATGAACGCCGAACAATTGTGGGACACGACTATGAATCCTGGAACGCGTACCTTGCGCCAGGTAACTATAGAAAATGCGGCAGAATGCGACCATATTTTCTCCATGTTAATGGGCGATGAAGTAGCACCACGCCGGGACTTTATTGAGCGTAATGCCAAATATGCACGTATTGATGTTTAACTAAAAAATAGTTCCTAAAAGCCGTTTCAGAAATTTATTCTGAAGCGGCTTTTAGCTTTTATTAAACTATCTAAGTCTATGAAAAACATAATGATATCACTGATTTTAGGCCTTTTTCATCTCAGTGTATATAGTCAGACAGATACGACATTTTATAGTAAAAATCATATCCCGATAACCCTTAAATCTATAAATGATTTTGAGAAAGTAGAAATCAGGATAAGTAATAAATCCCAAGTACAGCTAATAGAAGAAATAGATAGATCAATAACAGATAAGGAAACTTATTTCGCTATTGCCGATTATAATTTTGATGGATATAAGGATTTTTCCTGCTGTCATATAGATGACGGAATGGGAGTTTATACTGTTTATCAGATTTTTATTTATAACCCTAAAACGAACCTTTTTAATGAGCTGCAAATACCCTACAAGGTTTATCCTAATTGTGAGATGTTCTGTGACGTAAAACTTGATAAAAAAAGAAAAAGGTTATTATCAAGTTGCCGGGGCGGGGCAAGATGGCATACAGACAGTTGGACATTTGATAAGTATGGAAAGTTGAAACTTTTAAAAAACTAAGCTGCTTCCGTGCTTTCGAGATGAATGCATTATTTGTTAAATAGGATAGATCCATTCTATATTTACTTCCATGAAAACTAAATATTTATTAGGGATTGCTTTTTTATTCATTCTTTTCAGCACAAATGCTCAGTCTGTGGATCAATACAAAAAAGCACATGTTGCTGTTATGGCAGAAATCCAAGACGTTAAATTAAAAACTTTCATTAATGACTTTTCATCTGCCCTTGTCAATTACGATTGGAAAGCTTCGCGTCAGTTTTTTGATAAAGATCATTACTCAAGACAAATGGAGTTGTATTTGAATGATGATTTTATGTTTGGACATTTGGGCAAAGTTGGTAAGCGAGATACAGCTTTTGTACATTTGTTTTATATACGGGAAACTTTGGGATTATCGCTGGATGAACAGGAAAAGCGTATCACTGATCCAAGCATTGCCAATTTATTTGAACTGAAGAATTTTTCAACGATCGATCAGGTCTATTTTATTAAGAAAGATTTTATTCAGGTGGAGAGTGCAGACTTTTCGTATACTGATTTTACCATTGTGGTCATTACTGACAAAGGTAAAATATATATGGGACAATGCTGGATTGATTCTGCCAAAATGAAAATTTTTGGAGCTGTAGGTTAGTAGCTTACCACCCCATTTTACTGTCGTCGCCTCTTGGGTCTGCACCGCCTTCGTAGCCCTTTTTAGTTTTTACAATGGCATCTACCCGTCCGATAGCACTTCGAGGTATAAATTTATAGCCTTTTCCCTCGAGTTTGCTTTTATTGGAACTACTCAGCGCATCAGGCTCTATCAGTATTTCATCGGGCAACCACTGATGATGAAATTTCCGGGCACTAACGGCTTCCTGAATGGATTTATCAAACTCAATCACATTTAAAATAGTTTGAAAAACGGAAGTAATAATGGTTGAACCGCCGGGGGTACCTACTACCATAAACAATTCACCATCTTTTTCCAGAATGGTAGGCGTCATCGAACTTAACATGCGTTTGTTCGGCGCTATGG
>JANWIB010000010.1 GCA_025450155.1 Sphingobacteriaceae bacterium | reverse complement strand
TCTCAGGCTTCCAGAGACTCGATTCAGAAGATGAAGAAGGACACGTTATCATTGGCTGAGAAATCCCTTGCCGAACTAAAATCAAAAATATTTGGAGCAGATCTCTTCAAAAGAAACGATCAGCCCACTTTTGAGCCTAATTTGCGCTTGGCAACCCCCAGTAATTATCAAATTGGCCCTGATGATGAATTATTAATTGATATATATGGCTATTCTGAGGCAAGCTACCAGTTGACGGTTTCTCCGGAGGGAACAATTAATGTTCCTTATGTCGGTGTTATACCCGTAAGCGGGATGACCATAGAACAGGCTTCTTCACGAATTAAATCTCGTTTATCACAAATCTATTCGGGTTTACGAAGCGGCAATACCTCCGTCAGTATCGCGATTGGTAACATCAGAAGTATTAAAGTTATTCTTACAGGAGAAGTAGTTAAGCCCGGAACGTATACCCTACCTTCGGTAGCCACTGTTTTTAACGCTTTGTATGCATCTGGTGGGCCAACAGAAAATGGTTCTTTTCGTCAAATAGAAATTATCCGGGCAGGAAAAAAGATCGCCACCTTAGATGTTTATGATTTCCTTTTGCATGGTGATCTGAAAAATAATGTTCGCCTACAAGATCAGGATGTTATTCGGATACCAACCTATAAAATCCGTACAGAAGTAGTTGGAGAGGTTAAACGTCCGGGTATTTTTGAGATGGTATCTGGAGAGAAACTTTCTGATCTGATTCGATTTACCGGAGATTTTACCGAGCGGGCGTATCGTGCACGGGTGAAGGTGTTAAAAAATACTGAAAAAGAAAGGAAAATTGCGGACGTTACCTCTTCGGAGTTTAATACGTATCAACCAACCACAGGAGATAAGTTTTTTGTGGATGAAATACTCGATCGTTTTGAAAATAGGGTAACTATTGAAGGTGCTGTCTTTCGCCCCGGGCAATTTGAGCTGGAGCCTGGCCTTACAGTCAGTCAGTTAATTCGTAAGGCAGAGGGATTAAAGGAAGACGCTTTCCAAAATCGAGCGTACATTACCCGTTTAAAAGACGATTTGCAAACCGAATTGATATCGTTTGACGTAGCAAAAATTCTATCGGGACAAACTCCCGATATTTCTTTAAAGCGAGAAGATATGATCACCATTTCTTCCATATTTGATTTAAAAGAGGAGTATCATGTTAAAGTAGAGGGAGAAGTGCTTAATCCCGGAAAACTTGACTATGCAGAGGGAATGACCCTGGAAGACGCAATTATACAAGCTGGTGGGTTGAAAGAGGGTGCAACCTCAAAACGGGTTGAAGTATCCCGTAGAGTAAAGGATAGCGATGTGCTATCGAAATTTGCTAAAACCGCGGAAGTTTTTCAGGTAAATATCAATCAGGATTTAAAAGCCGCTACCGAAAAATTTGTATTGCAGCCTTTTGATATTGTTGTTGTCAGATCATCTTCGGGCTATAGCGTTCAAAAACAAGTTAAAATAGAAGGAGAGGTATTGTATCCCGGAATTTATACAATCTCCAAGAAAGACGAGCGTATTTCTGACTTAATTAAAAGAGCCGGGGGCTTTACAGCACTTTCCTATCCTGAAGGTGCTTCTTTAAAACGTCCAGGACCTCCAAAAGATACAGTGGATGTAGAAAAGAAAGATGAGATCAAACAGTTAAGGGAGGAAAATTCTCGCTTAAAACAATTACAGCAGGAGAATGATCGGTTACTTCAGGTTCAGCGCTTACAGGCAACTGTAAGTGACACAGCAAAAGTAAAGAAAGAAGAAGTTATACGTAATAACTACGTAGGTATTAATCTAACACGGGTTTTGAAAGCTCCAGGAGGCAGGGAAGATATTTTCTTAGAGGAAGGAGATATTTTAAATATCCCCAAGCAATTACAAACCGTTAAGGTAAGCGGACAAGTACTGTCGCCTGTAACCGTAGTTTACAGTCAGAATAAAAATTTTAAACAATACATATCTAACGGAGGTGGCTTTTCGCAGAAGGCTTTAAAGAAGCGGGCCTACATTATTTACGCGAATGGTTCGGTAAAAAGTACCCGAAGATTCTTATTCTTTAATAATTACCCAGTAGTAAAGCCTGGTGCAGAAATTTTTGTACCTAAAGCAGAGGAAAAAAAGAAATTAACGGCAGCGGAATTGGTGGGCATAACTAGTGGGCTTGCTTCTGTTGCGGCCATCATAGTAACTTTATTGAAGTAGGATAAAAAAAATGAGAGGAAAAAATGTTATTTCTTCAGCTTTACGGAAAGGGTATGTAGCTGCGAAAATGCTTTTTAGAAGTACTATTTTAAAACATTTAATTAGTTGAGTATTGAGTACAATAATGAATAGCCCTAGTTCCAAAGGGATTAGCGAAGAGGCAGAAGATGATGAAATCTCCTTAAAAGAGCTCGTCCTGAAAATTCGGGAATGGTATCGTTACCTCTTGTCTAAGTGGCTTACGATTGTGCTAGCGGGTATGGTAGGCGGCGGCTTGGGATTGGCTTACGCCTGGTGGAAAAAACCGGTTTATACTGCAGAATGTACCTTTGTATTGGAAGAAGACAAAGGTGGAGGGGGACTTGGCCAATATGCCGGCTTGGCCTCAATGGTGGGTATTGATATAGGGGGTGGCGGTGGTGGAATGTTTCAAGGAGATAATATTATTGAGTTGTATAAATCGCGGTTAATGTTGCAGAAAACGTTATTATCCGAGGCTATTTTTGCGGGTAAAAAGCAATTGCTTATTGATCGTTATATTACTTTCAATCAGATCAAGGATAAGTGGAAAAATATCCGTTCGGAAGATTTGAATTTTAACCAGGCGAAGCTTTCAATAAGGCAAGATAGTATCATCGGAGAGATTGTAAAAGCCGTCAACAAGAATAATCTGAAAGTAACTAAGCCCGATAAAAAACTGAGCATTATCAGCGTCAAATTCGAATCGGAGGATGAACTCTTTGCCAAAGCATTTACGGATAAAATCGTTCAAAATGTCAATCAGTTTTATATCGAAACCAAAACAAAAAAATCGCTACAAAATGTTGCCATTTTACAACGCCAAACCGATAGCGTAAAACGAGTACTATACTCTTCTATTGGTGGCAGTGCAGTTGCCATAGATGCCAACCCAAATCCAAATAGAGCTTTGCAAATTCTTCAAGTCCCATCTAGAACTAAACAAATTGAAGCTACTGTAGCTGGCAAAGCTTATGAGGAATTAGTGAAAAATCTTGAACTTTCTAAAATTTCACTACGCAAAGAAGCTCCCTTGATACAGGTGATAGATGAACCAATACTGCCGTTAAAAAAAGAAGAATTGAAAAAATGGGAGGGTACAGTTATTGGAGTATTAATGGGAGTTTTTCTGAGTACTTTATGTTTGCTTAGTGTCTTGGTTATTGGAAAGATGGACAAAGGATAATAGACAGAAAATAAGATATAATATAGTCCTAGATTTCTCTTATTAAGGAAATTACCTTGTTAACTAAACTATAGTAGATAATATTAGTAACAAAATTAAACGACTAATATCTCTTAGTATCTTAAAGATTTTAATAGTAGATTTCTTTAAAAATAAAAGAATAAAAAAATATGTACAATGAAATTTCAAAATGTCGAATAAGCGGCAGTGCAAATCTGATTAAAGTGCTGTCTTTAGGTGAACAATATTTAACAGGTGTTTTCCCAAAAAATATAAAGGAAGAAATAACTAAAGGCCCTTTAGATCTTGTATGGTGTCCCGATAGTGGATTACTTCAACTTAAACAATCTTATAGCTTAGATGAGATGTACGGTGAGAATTATGGGTATAGATCAGGACTAAATGGTTCAATGGTAAGGCATCTTCAGCAAAAAATCAAGACATTGGAACGTATTGTCAACATTGATGAAAGTGATTTGGTGATTGATATAGGAAGCAACGATGGAACTTCTTTAAAGGCGTATTCGGGAAAGCACAAAAAAGTAGGGATTGACCCTACGGGCAAAAAATTTGCTGAGTACTATACCAACGATATCATTCTCATTGCTGATTTTTTTTCTGCTGCTAAATTTAGGGAACAATTTCCTAAGGACAGGGCTAAGATTAGTACTTCAATTGCAATGTTCTATGATTTAGAAAATCCAATATCCTTTGTTAAGGATATTGAAATGTGTTTGGCTGAAGACGGTATTTGGCATTTTGAACAAAGTTATATGCCCAGCATGTTAAGAACCAATAGTTATGATACTATTTGTCATGAACATCTTGAATTTTATTCGTTCAAAGTGGTTAAAAGTATGCTTGAGAAATGTGGGTTAAGAGTCATAGATGTTCAAATGAATGCTGTTAACGGTGGTAGTTTTGCAGTAACAGCATGTAAAACACAAGCAAAAGATAAATCTAATCAACCGAGTATTAAGGGGTTGTTAAAACAAGACGATGACATGGGCGTAGATACTCCAAAACCATATCGGGCGATGGACGAGCGAGTAGATCGACATAAGAAAAACCTTACAGAATTAATTGATGCGCTTGTAGCTGATGGTAAAAAAATTCTTGGGTACGGTGCTAGCACTAAGGGAAATGTGCTATTGCAGTTTTGCGGCTTCACTAATCAACAAATTCCATATATAGCAGAAGTAAATGAGGATAAATTTGGTTCTTTCACCCCGGGAACCAACATTCCTATCATATCAGAAGCAGAAGCTAAGGCCATGAAACCGGATTATTTTTTTGTTCTTCCGTGGCATTTTAAAGATAGTATTCTAGCCCGTGAAAAAGAGTATCTGGCTGATGGCGGGAAGTTTATTTTCCCTCTACCCGAGATAGAAATTATTTAAAAAAATAAATAAAAAAGGTGACAGCTATCATTTTTGGAGCCAGTGGGCAGGATGGATTTTACCTTAGTGATCTTCTTCATAAAGAAGGTGTAAAACCTATTTGCATATCACGTCACGGAGCATTGGAAATTAATGGAGATGTGAGCGATTATCCTTTTGTTGAAAAAGTGATAAAAAAATATATGCCTTCTTTTATCTTTCATTTTGCTGCAAAATCAACAACTCAGCATAGTGCCTTATTTGAGAATCATCAATCCATTTGTACCGGCACAATTAATATTCTTGAGGCCGTTAGATTGTTTTGTCCGCTCTCTAAAGTTTTTATATCGGGTAGTGCTATGCAGTTTAAGAATGATGGATTGCCTATTGATGAAAAAACATTATTTGAAGGCTCAAGTGCTTATTCTGTTGCCCGAATACAATCTGCTTATGCGGCAAGATATTATCGGGATAAGTTTGGGTTAAATGTATATTTAGGTTATTTGTTTAATCATGACAGTCCTTTAAGGACTGAAAATCACATTAATCAAAAAATAGTCAAAGCAGTAAAACGAATTGTTAAAGGCAGCACAGAAAAAATCTCATTAGGCAATATTGATGTAAAGAAAGAATTTAACTATGCTGGAGATATAGTAGAGGCGGTATGGTTGTTAATAAATCAAGATAAAGTATTCGAAACTGTTATAGGGAGTGGAGAAGTGCATAGTATAGAGGAATGGGTAAAATATTGCTTTAATAAGATTGACAGAGATTGGAAAGATTTTGTGCAGTTAGAATCTGACTTCACTCCAGAATACAAGGTATTATGTAGCAATCCGGCACTAATAAAAAGTATGGGATGGCAACCTAAAACAAACTTTTATCAGCTAGCGGATTTAATGGTGGAGAGAGGATGATAACAGTAATTGAGCCCATATGTACAGGTAATAGCCATGAAAAAGTAAATAGTGGATTTATTTATGGTTTAAGGTGTTCTTTTCCTCAAGAAAAAATAAAATTTTATGCAGATAAAAGTCATATAAAGGCTATCCAATCAATTCTTGAACATGATAATATTGTAATTGATGAGATAGAGTTCTATCCAATAGAATTTGAATCTAAGCTAACTTTTAGTGGCATTATCCGGTATTGGTATTTATTCAAAAATGTATTAAACAGGATTATAGACTCAGGAGAT
>JANWIB010000009.1 GCA_025450155.1 Sphingobacteriaceae bacterium | reverse complement strand
TTTGGAAGACACTATTTCAGCCATAGAATTCTCAATTCTAAATGAAATACCTTCGTTATTTATAACCAGTTTAACATGAATAAAACCATTTTTTACCTGATCCCCTACCCCGTGTTTAAAACTATTTTCGATAAATGGAAGGAATATAAGGGGCGGTACTTCCTTATCTTCAGCCTGGTTTACAATATCAAATTTTATATTTACGTTATTATTCAGCCTTAAGCGTTCCAGATCAATATAATTTTGAATATGCTCAATTTCTTTCGATAGTTTAGTTTTATCCTGATCTGACTCGTACAACACATAGCTCATTAAATCAGATAATTTTAAAACAATATCTGGAGCTGCATCCGATTTTTTTATGGTTAAAGCATATAGGTTATTTAAGGTATTAAAGAAAAAGTGTGGTTGGATTTGCGAACGAAGCATTTGCAACTCTGCACTCAGCTTTTCTTTTTCAATCAGATCAAGCCTTTGATTTTGTTTCAGATGGTCTTTTGAAAGTTTTATACCACTAGTTAAGCCAACAATGGTCAGAATATAAAAACCTTTATATAAAAAATTAATTGGGGTGAACCTGGATAATGCTTCGTAGCTTTTCGGGCAGATGTCAGAATTAATTAAGGAGTTTAATAACCACAAATTAATTGCATTTAGTAACAATATTATTGATAATGCAGCTAAAAAATATCCTGACAATTTATTTCGGTAATAAAATTTAGGAATCAGTAAATACATATTCAGGTAGCAAGCCAATAGTACAAAGGGGAAACGCAGTGTAAAACTGTAAGTAGTTCTTTTCCACTCTCCTTCAATATACCCTAAGAAGGCAGCATTAAAACAATAAAAGACTACCCAAAAGAGTATATGATAAACAACCCGCTTTGAAAACAATTGATTTAATCTCCGCAGAGATATTAATCTGAGTTCATCATTCTGATTAGGGTAAAAACTTGTTGCTGCATTCGCTGGCATACTCAAAATTCATAAAAAAGACTTCATCATAAAAGTTATTTAGCCAAGCTACATAAAAAACACGTTGAACGGAATGTTTTTCCACATTACTGAAAATGTTGCTTCATGTCGAGCGGAGTGATACATTCAGCTAAAAAATTTCAGCTACTTTCTCTCCCATCCTACTTTTACTTCTTAACTAATGTTTAAACGATGAAACTAAAGTTTATTGTACCCTTGCTTATAATGGCAAGTTTGCGGGTAATTGCACAGACCCCATCTCAGGATAATCAAAAATCAGAAACATATCGGGTATCTGATATAGCAGGAGAACCAACCATTGACGGGCTATTAGCTGAAGATTCCTGGGCACATGCTGATTCCATCATAAACTTTAAACGGATTTATAATAGTGATAACGAGCCTGTACAGTCGAAAACAATTGTTAAAATATTAAAAAATAATCGGTCTTTAATAATAGCAGCCAAATTATATACAAAGGATGGAATGGTTTTAAAGCCAATAGTATCATCATTAAAGCGGGATTTTCCATTTTTTGAAAATGATCTTTTAGGAATACTCATCAATCCATCAGGTGATAAATTAAATGGTTTTGCTTTTAATGTTAACCCTTTTGGGGTGCTTAATGAATCTCAAATTTCACGCGGTGAAGACTTTGACTCCAGATGGGATCAGAAATGGGTTGCTGCCACTAAAAGATATGAGAATTATTGGACTACGGAGATTGAAATTCCTTTTAGCAGCATACGTTTTGAAAGCAATATGAAAAACTGGAATATTAATTTTATTCGTATAGATAATAGCATTAATGAATATAGTTCATGGGCAACAACCCCAAGAAATTTAGGAATAGGTAATCTTGCCTTTACCAATATTTTAACATTTGATACTGCCCCAACGGAAAGTGGAAGCAAAATAAGTTTAATTCCGGGGTTGGTTACTTCGTATAAAAATATCCCATCTCTAAATACATTTAATTCTTACAACTTTAATCCTTCTTTAGATGCAAAAATTAAATTGAATGCAGCTATAAATGCTGATTTAACAATCAATGCTGATTTTTCTCAGGCCGAAGTAGATGCGTCTATTGCTAACCTGACGCGGTTCGAACTTAAATTCCAGGAGAAAAGGCAATTTTTTATAGAAAATAGTGATTTGTTTAGTGGCTTTGGCTACGGCGGTTATGGTGGTTCTCCCATACGGCCATTTTACTCTAGGAGAATAGGGATAACTTATAATGAACAAACAGAAAGTTATGAGCAGCAAAAAATCATAGTCGGGGCCCGGGCATACGGTAAGCTTACCCCCTCTCTTCAATTTGGAGTTCTTTCTGTGCAAACAGACGCAACCTCTAAGCCTGACCAGCAAAATATAAGTCAGAAACTCCCTTCTGAGAATTTTACAGTAATGGCTTTGCAGCAGTCTGTTTGGGGAAGATCGTCAGTTGGAGCTATGGTGGTGAATCAGCAAACATTTGAAAAAGGAAAAAATGCTTACGATAGAAGCTATAGTTTTGATTTCAATTTGGGTTCAAAAAATGGCCAGTGGAATGGTAAGCTCTTTCATTCGGGAAATTTTGCAGAAAGTGGAAACGTAAAAAGAAGGTTATCTGGCGCCAGTACCGCAGGCGGTGGAAATGTTTGGTATACCACAAAAAATTATCTAATAGCGCTTGGTTCCGTTTATTCAGGATCAGCTTTTAATCCGAAGGCTGGGTTTACCCCCCGGCAAGGATTTATTAGCCAATATGCAGAGGCTGACTTTTTCTTTTACCCCAAACGTAAAGAATCAGAAATTAACCGATACTTCATTGGTAATTATTACGAAAGGTTTAATACACTTTCTATGAGCAAAACAGATGAGTTAATATCAGTTAATGCCGGGATAAACTTTAAAAACGGATCTGAATTTGGAGTTGGAGCCAACAGGAGTTATACCAAACTCTTTGATGCATTCGACCCTTCATTATCTGGGGGATTATCCTTAAACGAAGGTGAAAAATTCAATTATTTTAATTTTAAATTCTTTTACAATACAGATCGGAGAAAAATATTTTTCCATAGAGGAAGCTTAAATCTAGGGGAGTATTTCAACGGTAGAAAATATAGCCTTGAGGGAGAATTAGCCTTTAAAATACAGCCGTATGGTATTTTTTCAGCGACTTACAATTTCAATAGAGTTGCTTTGCCTCGACCATATGGTTCCAATACTATTTTTGTGTTTGGCCCAAAAGCAGAATCCGCTATTACCAAATCCATATTTATCAGCGCTTTGGCACAATACAATTCCTTAATTAAATCTGTTGCATTTAATTATAAGTTGCAATGGCGATTTAAACCGCTTTCAGATATTTATCTTGTTTATTCGGATGATTACACTACTCCTCTGATTAAAAATAAGAACAAGTCACTTGTGTTTAAGATGAACTATTGGCTAAATTTGTAATTCCTTTACCATCACGAATGAAATTCGCTTTCCTCCGGTTTTAATCCAATTTTTTTAAGGAGAATGGAAGCATTAAACGTTTCGCATTTGCCATTTTTAAGTTTGTAATCAAAAAACATATCTGTGCCATCTGTTTGTATATCAAAATGGTAATTGCGCAATTGTTTCAGATATTTTTGCTCCAACTCGGCCACCTGCAAATCATGAGTGGCAATAATAGCGGCCGAATTTTGTTCAATCAGCTTTTCTATAAAGGCTTTGGTACCTAAATATTTGTCTTTGCTGTTCGTTCCGCGAAGCATCTCATCAATTAAAGCGAATGAATTTCCTGTTGAAGAAGAAATCTCTAAAATCATTTTAAGGCGATCAATCTCGGCTTTAAAAGTTGAAGTATTTTCATTGAGCGAATCCTTTATCCGCATGTAACTGATAAGCTTTATGGGCGAAAGCATGAGTTCCTTGCAACAAACCGGAGCTCCGGTGAAACCAAGGACCATGTTTACGCCAATGGTTCTCAGAAAAGTACTTTTTCCCGACATGTTGGAGCCGGTTATCACGTCCACTGTCTTTCCATCGGCATAAGAGAAGTTGTTATAAATGCGATGTGCTTTTGGGATTAATGGATGCCCCATTTCCTGTGCCGCAAATACAAAACCTTTTTCAATCTGAGGGAATATCCATTCGGGTTGATTATAAGTTAGCGTGCTTAAACTGATAAGCGCTTCAAACTCTCCAATAATTTCAAGCCCTTTTATTACTGCTTCGGATGAATTTTTGTGCCATTTTTTTATTTTAAAGGCACACCGGATATCCCATAAAAATCCCACATTTAATAGCACACCCACTACAATATTTAAGCGGTAATCTAACAATTTAACCAATTTGGCTAATTTTTCTATTTGCTGGTAAGCGAGTTTTCCATCTGCTTGACTTTTGCACTGCTGTTGTAAGTTATTTAGATAATTACTGTTCCATTTTTCGCTTTCAATCCATTGCAAAACAGTGGCATATACCTGAACTTTATCCGAACTCTTTCCGATTAATTCATGTACTTGGTTAATATTTTTTCCATAAAAGGCATTAATCAAATAATTTAATCCCATTACAGGAAGTATAATTTGCCAGGAAGCCTCGGTTAAAAAAACAAGAAGCAGCAGTGCCGGAAGTAAATAAGGTGTTATGCTAGCATAGTATTTAAGCCATTTGGCTGATGTAAATGCTAAAAGTTTTTTAAACTGATTTTGTACCGCATTGGTAATATTATTCAAATTATTATTGTTAAGTGGCAACAAGATTGCCCTAACCCATTCCGCCTGGCCGATATGTTTTGTAAGCTCAATAATAGCCTCCTGTCGGGCTTTAATGGTTTGTTCGGCCGGTAAATCTTTAAGCCAATCGGACAGTGTCGTATTCCCAAATAGCGTGGCACAACGATTAATGTAATGAAACACAGATTTGTCCCCAAAAATGTCCAAGTCATCGCTATAGGGGTGTTGGGCATCGGCAAACTGGCCTCCGTCCGGATACATATTCCCCTTTTCAGAAATGCTTCGAACTTCATTTTCCAGAACCTTTTTTAAGTTCTCGGTATAAAATAAAACCTGTTGATTTTTGATATATGTAAGTACGAAATAGAAAAAGAGTATAGTGAAAAATACTCCTGCGCCAATTCCATATAATAAATTTATTTCGCCTAGCGCATAAATGCCAGCAATAGCTAGTAAAAAAGAGATGAGCCGAGCAAACGACAAGTAGTTGAGTCGTTTTTTATAATCTGTAATTTTATCGTTTATAGAATTAATTTGAACGTTGTACAGATTAATGATCGGCAGCTGTTTTGACTCCATTTAATGATTGAGTGTTAAAAAATATTGACTTGTATTTTATTACATTTGAATGGAACAAACAGCAAATAAAAGCGTTTTTTTACTAACAAAACAATGGATTTTAAAAAGAGAAATTACCATTATAAAGGCATAAACCCCGGCGAAGAACAGAAAAATTTTTGGCTTTGGATTATCATTGCCTTAGCAATTGGAGCTGCCATAATCTACTTTTTATAAGGCGAGACAATCAATTAAGAAAAGGCTGGGGTTATTCCTCAGCCTTCTTCGTTTTTTTAGCCCGGGGTTTCTTTGCCTTAGCTGGTTCTTTTATAACGGGATCAGTGGTTTTCGCTGTTTTTTCCACAGCTTCTGGAGCGGTCTCGCTAAACAAGGGTAAATCCTTTAAAATAGCATACCAGGTAATAATTTTCTTCATGTCTGAGGTATAAACTTTCTCCTCATCATGATTGGGCGCTATTTCTCGAAAATATCTTTTAAGTGTAATGCCATCTACTTTCTTAACATCTGGGACCGAAGTACCTTTCATTTTTTCGAAAATATCCACCAGTTTCAGGTCCTCGTCTTCGCCAAAAATGGTAATGTCTTCTAACGAAGCAAGTTTAGCGGTTGAAATATTGGCTACCAGCTTTAGTCTCTGTTCATCCAGACTTTCTAAAATAAAGACAGACTTATTTTGGCCAATTACTTTAAATAAACCGGGCTTACCCGATACAGCTACAATTCCTCTTAAATTCATACGGTTGAGATTTTAAGATATGAGATATGAGATATGAGATAAATAAAATCTCAAAATCTAAATTCTCAAACCTCTTATCTATGCTTCAATTATGTCTATGCCTAAGATTTTATCTCCCTGGCGAATATCATCCACCACATCAACATTCTCTACTACCTTACCAAAACAGGTATGATTCCGGTCTAGATGAGCCGTATTTTCCCGACTATGGCAGATAAAAAACTGAGAGCCTCCAGTATCACGTCCGGCATGAGCCATTGATAAAACACCACGATCATGATATTGATTCTCACCATCAAGCTCGCACTTAATTTTATAGCCCGGACCACCTGCACCAGTACCTGTTGGGTCCCCGCCCTGTACTACGAAATTGGGTATTACACGGTGAAAGGTTACGCCATCATAAAATCCCTCTTTAGCTAATTTTAAAAAGTTGGCTACGGTATTTGGCGCATCCTTATCATAAAATTCAACAGTCATGTTACCTTTTTCTGTTTTGATTATTGCTTTACTCATCGTGTTTATAATAAGCGACAAAGGTAATTATTTAATTAATGCCATGAAACCCGATATGAATTAGTAATAACTTGTTAACTTCATACCTTTGTCATAAGTTATTCGTTTCTTGAACTTGAATATGTTGCGATGGTATTTTGTATTCCTTCTATTTCTCCTTGCCTTTACTTGTAGAGCGGCATCTCTCCTTATCCCTATGGATGAGGAACAGAAAGACCATTTAAAGGCTTATGGTGTTGCTTTTCTTACCTTACAAAGCGGACAGGAAGCGGATTGGTTATTAAATTATCGTGGAGGCAGTTTTCTGATAAAATATTCGCAGAAGATAGAAAGCGAATGTAAGATCAGGGGGGTTTCTTATGAAGTAATTGCCGATGCGAAGGTAACAGCTATTTTAAATGAAATTGTAGATCCACAGGTGAACATGGATATTATTAAGTTGGAAAAAGCACCAAAAATTGCAGTTTATTCGCCTAAAAATAAACTTCCCTGGGATGATGCAGTAACGCTGGTACTTACTTATGCCGAAATTCCTTATGATATTGTGTATGATGAGGAAGTATTAAAAGGTGAATTGCTGAAATACGATTGGTTGCACCTTCATCATGAAGATTTTACAGGTCAATATGGCCGTTTCTGGCAAGCGTTTAGAAGTGCCAGTTGGTATATTGAAGATGTGCAGTCGCAAGAGGCCACGGCACGAAAAATGGGATATAAAAAAGTTTCGCAGATGAAACTTGCAGTGGCAAAAACTATACGTGAGTTTTGTGCAGGAGGAGGATTTTTGTTTGCCATGTGTTCGGGCACGGATAGTTTTGACATTGCTTTAGCTGCCGATGGCTTGGATATTTGCCAAAGTATGTTTGATGGCGATGGCATTGATCCGCAGGCGCAATCGAAATTAGATTATACTCAAACCTTTGCTTTTAAAGATTTTAAACTGGATATGAATCCATATAATTATGAGTTTTCTGATATTGATGCAACGCCTGCACGAACGCTTGATCGATCTAATGATTTCTTTACGCTATTTGATTTCTCAGCAAAATGGGATGTGGTTCCTACTATGCTTACACAAAACCATGATAAGGTGATAAAAGGGTTTATGGGACAAACAACTGCTTTTAAGAAAAATTTATTAAAGCCAGAGGTTCTGGTATTGGGCGAGACAAAATCTGTTAATGAGGCACGGTATATTCATGGCGATTTTGGCCGGGGACAATGGACGTTTTATGGAGGACATG
>JANWIB010000008.1 GCA_025450155.1 Sphingobacteriaceae bacterium | reverse complement strand
GGAGAGGAAAGTCCGGGCAACACAGAGCATCCTGCTTCCTAACAGGAAGGCGCCGTTCAGCCGGCGACGGAAAGTGCCACAGAAAATAAACCGCCTGTTTACAGGTAAGGGTGAAAACGTGAGGTAAGAGCTCACGGCTTTTCGGGCGACCGAAATTGCGGGTAAACCCCAGGAGTTGAAAGGCCAAATAAACTGGCGCTTAAGGGCTGCTCGCCCAAGTCAGAGGGTAGGCCGTTAGATCGTGCCAGCAATGGTAAGGCTAGATAAATGATAGAAATCCTTGAAAGAGGAAACAGAACCCGGCTTACAGGCTTGCTTTTTTTATTTTCACAGAATAGTGTCTGAAAAAACAGACGATTAGCAAAACAATCTTTATCTTAGCAACGTTTAAACCTCAATTTCTAAAACAAATTCTAATGGCCAAAATTCTAATTGTTGACGATGAAAGGGCTATACGCAATACCTTACGTGAGATTTTAGAGTATGAAGATTACGATGTAGAAGATGTTGACAACGGGGCAGATGCTTTAGAAATTATCAAAAAAGATCCGTTGGATCTTGTCCTTTGCGACATTAAAATGAATAAAATGGATGGAATTGAAGTCCTTTCTGAAGGACTGGCAATAAAGCCCGATCTTCCATTTATTATGATTTCTGGCCACGGTACTATTGAAACTGCTGTTGAAGCCAGTAAAAAAGGCGCTTACGATTTTGTATCTAAACCACCGGATTTAAACCGCTTACTTATTACAGTACGCAATGCTTTAGAGCGTGGAAATTTAGTTACAGAAACCAAAGTACTTAAGCAAAAAGTTAGTAAAACCCGCGAAATTTTAGGAAACTCCCCAGCCATTACTAAAATAAAAGAAACTATTGAGCGTGTTGCGCCAACAGATGCTCGCGTATTGATTATGGGTGCTAATGGCAGCGGAAAAGAGCTTGTTTCTCGTTGGTTGCATGAAAAATCAAACCGCTCGCATGCCCCTTTAATTGAAGTTAACTGTGCGGCAATCCCTTCAGAGCTGATAGAGAGTGAATTATTTGGTCACGAGAAAGGTTCTTTTACCTCAGCGGTAAAACAACGTATCGGTAAATTTGAGCAGGCAAACGGCGGAACGCTTTTTTTGGATGAAATCGGCGATATGAGTTTATCTGCCCAAGCCAAGGTTTTACGGGCTTTGCAAGAAAATAAAATTACCCGTGTAGGCGGCGAAAAAGAAATTGAGGTAGACGTGAGGGTAATTGCGGCAACAAACAAAGATTTGCTAAAAGAGATCGAAGTAGGTAATTTCCGTATGGATCTTTACCATCGTCTTAGCGTTATTTTAATTCACGTTCCAAGCCTTGCAGAACGGAAGGAGGATATTGAAACAATAGTCTCAAATTTTTGTGAGGAAATATGTAGTGAATACGGTACATCGGCAAAGAAATTTAGCGAAGGTGCTATTGAAGCGCTGAAAGCTTTGCCATGGACAGGTAACATCCGCGAATTGCACAATATGGTAGAACGATTAATTATTTTGAGTGATAAAGTTATCACCGAAAATGATGTTCACACTTTTGCCAATCCATCAGCATCACAACATTCGGAGGTAAACGGAGCCACAGTGTTGCAGTCTAATTTTGATAAATTTACCAGCTTTCAGGAATACAAAGATTTTGCGGAACGGGAATATATCAAATACAAACTGGAAAAGAATAATTGGAATGTATCTAAAACATCCGATGATATTGATATCCAACGTAGCCATTTGTATAGTAAAATAGAAAAATACGGATTAAAACGTGAACAATAACCACACTTAATGGTGATAATACACTATATTTGTCATTGTTAACCCCTTACTTTATAATGTCCTTAAGAGGAAACCAGTTTAGAACAAATTCATTCCGAGATGAACCGAAGCGTAAAACTACAGGCGAGGGGGATAGGGCACCAAAGGCTAAAACAGAAATACTGCCTAAATTTAATTTTAATGATGGACGCCTAATTAAGATAATTGGTCTGTTTTTTCTTATCATATCATTGTATTTTCTGGTAGCGTTTACCTCCTATCTTTTTACTTGGAAAGAGGATCAGAGTTATGTATTAGACGCTAATGGTGGATGGAATAACCTTTTTAAAACTCAGAAAGAACTCGAAACCTTAGGCATAAAAACCACTATAGTAGAGAATTGGTTAGGCAAATTTGGTGCATTACTTTCGCATCAGTTTATTTACGAATGGTTTGGTGTAGCATCATTTATCTTTATCGGGGTATTTTTCATTATTGGTTATTGGTTATTGGTTAGAGTAAAGTTGTTTTCAGTAAGTAAAACCCTGGGTTACTCTTTTTTTCTACTAATTTATATTTCCCTAGCCCTTGCTTTTTTTCATGGGTTTTTCGTGGATTCTCCTCATTTTTTAGAAGGGGAATTTGGTTTTTGGACAAATAAGATACTGCAAGTGCAAATTGGCAATGCGGGTGTGGCTGGATTGCTAGGTTTTGCGGGCTTAACTACCTTGATTATTGCCTATAACATTGATTTTAAACTTCCCCAACGAAAGAAAAAAGAACACTACATCATTCCTGAAGACACAGGCGATATGGAACTGGAAAATGAAGTTAAATCAGAACCAGTTGAATTTGATTTAAATAGGAATTTATTACAGCAAGAACGAATTGCACCAGCCTTTGAACTTAAAAATGATGAGGAAACTGAAGTTATTCTGCCTCCAAAAGTTTTAGGTGCAAACGAACTCATTGTTAATTCGACAGAAAATGAAGTGGACTCGTTTACTGAAACTCATGCCAATCAAATCCCATTAACAGAGATTATTTCACCCGAACCGGAACTTATCATAGAGTCAACAGAAGCAAGCAAAGCTGCATCATTGGTTGAACAGTTTGGCGAATATGATCCAAAACTCGAGCTTTCGAGTTATCGTCAACCAACATTAGATTTATTAGAAAATCATGGAACGGGCAAAATAGCTGTAAATGCTGAAGAATTAGAGGCCAATAAAAATAGGATTGTTGAAACGCTGAATCATTACAGTATTGAAATTGATAAGATAAAAGCTACCATCGGCCCAACCGTTACTTTATATGAGATTATTCCGGCTCCTGGAGTTCGTATTTCTAAGATCAAAAACTTAGAGGATGATATTGCTCTAAGCCTTGCGGCTTTAGGAATTCGTATTATTGCTCCAATGCCGGGGAAGGGGACTATTGGTATAGAGGTTCCCAATTCACATCCCGAGATGGTATCTATGCGTTCGGTTTTGGCAACTGAAAAGTTCCAGAATACTACCATGGATTTACCCATCGCTTTGGGAAAGACCATCTCAAACGAAGTGTACATTGCCGATTTGGCTAAAATGCCTCACTTATTAGTTGCCGGAGCTACCGGACAAGGTAAATCTGTTGGAATTAATGCCATTCTGGTTTCGCTTCTCTATAAGATGCATCCTTCGCAATTAAAGTTTGTCCTGGTTGATCCTAAAAAAGTTGAACTAACCTTATTCAGACAGATAGAACGCCATTTTTTGGCCAAGCTTCCCGGCGAAGAAGATGCCATTATTACCGATACAAAAAAGGTAATTAATACCTTGAACTCTTTGTGTATCGAGATGGATCAACGGTACGATCTGCTTAAAAATGCCCAGGTTCGAAATCTTAAAGAGTACAATGTAAAATTTGTCAACCGTAAATTAAACCCCAACGAGGGCCATCGTTTCTTACCATTTATCGTATTGATTGTTGATGAATTTGCTGATTTAATGATGACTGCAGGTAAAGAAGTGGAAACTCCAATTGCACGTTTAGCGCAATTGGCTCGTGCGGTGGGAATACACCTGGTTATTGCTACCCAAAGGCCCTCAGTAAATATTATTACCGGGACTATTAAAGCAAACTTTCCTGCACGGTTGGCATTCAGAGTATTGTCGAAGATAGACTCAAGAACCATCTTGGATACCGGAGGAGCCGACCAGTTAATTGGCCGTGGAGATATGCTTTTGTCCACCGGGAGTGATTTGATTCGTATTCAATGTGCTTTTGTGGATACGCCCGAGGTGGAAAAAATATCTGAATTCATTGGTTCGCAACGTGGATATGCTTCTGCCTGGTATTTACCCGAATATATTGATGAAAGTGGAGAGGGGGGGAGCATCAAGGATTTTGATCCTGATGATCGCGATCCCTTATTTGAAGATGCAGCCCGTTTAATTGTTTTACATCAGCAAGGTTCAACTTCGCTTATCCAGCGAAAATTGAAATTGGGTTATAACAGAGCCGGGCGGTTGATAGACCAATTAGAAGCGGCTGGCGTGGTAGGTCCTTTTGAGGGAAGTAAGGCACGAGAAGTTTTAATTCCTGATGAATATGCTTTAGAGCAATTTCTCAATAATCTGAATAATAAAGAATAAGCGAATAAATAGGTAAAATAATGAGAAAAGTGATTTTATTAGTGATAGGGATATTAGGTTCGACCACTGCATTGTTCGCACAAAAAGATGCCAAGGCAAAAACAATCTTAGCAGAGGTAAGTAAAAAGTATCGCTCGTATAATGTAATAAGAACCGAATTTACTTATGCTATAAATAACCCTCAAGCGAATGTCAAAGAAACTAAGCAAGGAACATTTTTCGTTCAATCAAATACAAATAAGTATAAGATAATGTTGGACGATCAGGAATTAATGAGTGATGGAAAAAGCCAATGGACGTATTTAAAAGATGATAAAGAAGTGCAAATTAACGAGGTAGATAATAGCCCCAATGCGTTAAATCCGGCTAAAATTTATACCATTTACGAAAAAGGATACAAATACATCTACTTGGGCGATACTAAAAGTAATGGCCTTAGTTATCATACGATTGACCTGACCCCTATAGATAGTAAAAGTTCGTTTTTTAAGATAAGATTAAGCATTGGTAAGTTGAATAAACAAATTAAGAGCGCTGTTATTTTTGATAAAAATGGCAGCCGGTATACCTATACTATCAATTCATTTACTTCTACTGTTAAAATTTCCGATTCATTTTTCTCTTTTGATAAGAAAAACTATCCGGGAGTAGAAATAGTGGATTTAAGGTAGGTTTTATAAGGTAGTAATCTTTCTTGATCCGATAATTTTCCATTTTCCAGTCACCTTGCTATAAATAAATACCGAATCCCAACCCATACTTCCAGTAGATTGTCCTCTAATCACTAATGCATATTTCCCATCATCAGACAAAACGGGAACGCTTGCATAATTAATCAACCTTTCATTAAGAGGGGTTTTGTTCCATTCCTTAATCCATTTTAAAGCCTGCTTCTTTTCGTTACTCGTGAGGGTTAATTTATCTAAAGCGCTTATCGGAATGTTTTTATCAGAGTTTACTACAATAAACTTTTTGATGTCCTTTTTCTGCCATTTAAACTTGTTTTGCCAGGTGGTATCTAGCTTTTTAGCTTTATTTTTTAATTCATCCAAAATGTCAATGGGAATGTTGCATTTATAAAATCCCTCATAATCAATTTTATCATAAATTCTTTCATCAATAGTATAGAGTTTAGAACTAAAAAATATCCCCCAATCCGAACGAATGTCACTATTCTCTCTTGGTGAGAGTGTTATGGTTTCATTCATAAAATGATAAATACTTTCGGTATTTTGTGCTTTGCTAAAAAAAGAGGTAATTAAAAGAACAATAAGTGGTAGAATGCTTTTTTTCATGCTAAATAATCGTTTCAAAAATATAAAGTATTTTTGAAAACATGTCGCTTACCTATTCTCAATATACGTTGGATAAATTAGAGGGTTTATTAAAAACGCCAGGGTATAAAGTGCGTTATGAAAAAGGCAACTTTAAAACAGGAGCGTGTATACTTGAAAATAGTAAAGTAATCGTGGTTAATAAATTCTCAAACTTAGAGAACAAGATCATTGCCTTGGTAGAATTGGTAAAAGTTCTAAATATAGATGAGAATTTATTGGATGATAAGCAGAAACAATTTCTATATACCCTGAAACAAACTACCCTGCAGTTTTGAAAGTAACATTTTTAGGAACTGGAACATCACAGGGAATACCTGTAATAGCTTGCGATTGTCAGGTGTGTACCTCAAAAAATACCAAGGACAAGCGCCTACGGGTTTCTGTCCTTATTGAAGTTGATGGAATACGCCTTGTTATTGATTGTGGGCCAGATTTCAGGTATCAGATGCTCCGTGCCAAGGTGAAACATTTAGATGCTATTCTGGTTACGCACGAGCATAAAGATCATATTGCAGGACTGGATGATGTAAGGGCCTTTAATTATAAGCAGCAACAGGATATGGAGGTTTATGCTCAGAAACGTGTATTAGATTCTTTAAAACGTGAATTTTATTATGCCTTTTCTGATTTTAAATATCCGGGAGTACCATTAATTAATCTTCACGAGATTGATCATGTTCCCTTTACTGTTGCTGGTATACAAGTGTATCCTATACAGATCATGCATTATAAACTACCAATTTTAGGATTCAGGATAGGCGATTTTACCTATATAACGGATGCCAAAACAGTTTCTGAACAGGAAAAAGAAAAAATTAAAGGCAGTAAAATTCTGATAGTAAATGCCTTGCAACGAGAAAAACATATCTCCCATTTTACATTAGAAGAGGCCATTAATTTTGCTCAGGAAATAGGAGCGGAAGAAACCTATTTTACTCATATAAGCCACCGACTTGGGAGACATGATGATATCAATAGAGAATTGCCAGAAGGAATGGCATTAGCCTATGATGGACTCATACTAGAAGTTTAAATCCAAATTTTTAGTAAACTTGTAGCAGGTTTTAATAATCCATAATACGAATGAAAATTATCTTCACCCTACTTTTATGCTTAATCAGCGTTTTTCCAATCATGGCTCAAAAGCCGGGTAAAAACACATCTGCATCCTCCGATGCTGCTTATATCCGAAAACTAAATGCCATTACAAGTTTTTATAATACGTTTGGAGCTCGTATCGGTAGTCTTGCAAAAGACTACTTTGAACATGTTGACCCCGAGAAAGGAGTAACCGGGAAGGAAGACGATTATTATGGATTTACTGATGGAGAAGGGTATTATGACTCCGAAGTAAGAGCCTTGGAAAATGCAGCCAAATCAGCCCCGTTAATACCCGATCTTGATCGTGCGATATTAGCTTGTGTCGGCCCTTTAAAAGCAATCAGAGAAAATCTATTTAAAGCACAAGAATACTATAAGAAAACACGTCTTTTCGAGTTGGATAAATTTGAGAAGGGCAAACTCTGGCATCCTGTATTTGTAAAGGGATTTAATGATTTTATCGAAGCAAAGAAGAATCTTTATCCACTGTATAACGCAGAAATGGAAAAGTATGCGGATATAGAATTGAATAAGATATTAAAGAAATATGGCAATGGCTTTGTCTTTCTTCACCATAAAGCGGCTAATTATGGAGAAAGAGCAATAAAAACAGCGACGGCAGAACAGTTTGATGAAGCCCTTTTTAAGAAACAAGCGGCAGCCTTTATAGCTGTCTATAAAGAGCTGGATGAATACAGTCGTTTAAATTCTGCTAAGCTGACTAAGAACCAAAAAGAGTATTACAGAGTGGTCACTCAATCATCTATGTCCGGATATAATGATAACTTAAAGTTGATGTTAGACGATTTTGAATACGGGAAAGTAGATGATGATAAGTTAAATAATAGCCTGAATTACTTGGTAGATTCTTATAATAACTATGTAAAGAAGATGAATACCTATCAGAGCATGTTATATTGAAATCGTAATTCTTAAATCAATATAATTATAATGTGCCCGGGAGCAGATTCGAACTGCCACGCCCATAAGGCGCCACCCCCTCAAGATGGTGCGTCTACCAATTTCGCCACCCGGGCTTAGAAGATTGCAAATATAAAACCTTCTATCAAATTTATTAGATTTTGATTTTTATTAGGTATAGGAATTTGTAATGGGAGCTAAAGGTTTCGTAATGTTTTATAGTTTGTCCGTGGATCCTCTGCCAGAATTTCCATTTTGGAATTATCAATATAGTCGGCATACCATCGAATAGCCTCTATTACGGCTATGGGATCTTTTCCAGTATAATCAGATGTTTCAAAAGCCAGAAAAGTACCATTGTTATTGGCATAAAACTGAAGTTCTTCCGGATTTGCCTCAAAATTCTCATCCTTTAAGCAATAAACTATAATTCTTAAATCACTATCACGTTGCCTGATAATATCCCGGAAAGGATTTTTAGGGTCTTTTACCAACAGAAAAATGGAGTCATCCATAACTAAGTAAACACCCAAAATGATACAAAGTTGAAAATAAAGCGCTTTTAGGTATTTGTTTAAATCTATGATTGCTCTTTATATACTTTTGCATACTTTTAAAAGCAAATGGAATTTAAAAACAATAAAAAGACAATTCGTGGTTGGGCCATGTTCGACTGGGCGAACTCTGCTTATAGTTTGGTCATTACATCAACCATTTTCCCAGCTTATTATACCATTATTACTACTACGAAAGAACATGGTGATAAAGTGTTGTTTTTTGGTAAATCCTTTATCAATACCGTATTATCAACTTATGCGCTTGCTGTAGCTTATTTGATGATGGTTATTTTATTGCCCATCCTATCTTCCATTGCCGATTATAGTGGTAATAAAAGAGGCTATATGAAAGCCTTTACATATCTGGGAGGTATTGCCTGCGCACTTTTATTTTTCTTTAAACTCGAAACACTTGAATTAGGTATCATTTGTTCTGCTCTTGCCGCCATGGGGTACATAGGCGGAGTGCTATTTAATAACTCCTATTTGCCGGAAATTGCGACCAAAGAGCAGCAGGATCGTGTAAGCGCCCAAGGGTTTGCCTATGGTTATATCGGCAGTGTGATCCTACAAATAATTTGCTTTGTCTTTGTTTTAAAACCTGACTGGTTTGCTATTACTGACCCGTCTTTGCCTGCTCGTCTGTCATTTCTTTTGGTTGGAATCTGGTGGATTGTATTCGCACAAATTCCCTTTATCATTTTGTCCAAAGGAAATCCCAATGCCAATAAGTTAAATAAAAGCGTAATTAAAAACGGATTTCAGGAGCTTAACAAAGTTTGGAGCCAGGTAAAACATATGAAAGTCTTGAAGCGCTTTTTAATAGCCTTCTTTTTTTATGCCATGGGCGTACAAACTATTATGTTGGTAGCTACAAATTTTGGGGAAAAAGTACTTCACTTAGGTACAGCTAAGCTCATTGCCGCCATCCTCATTATACAATTAGTAGCTATAGCAGGGGCATTTCTCATGTCGCATTTTGCCAAAAAATCAGGTAATATCCAGGTTCTGATAGCTGTACTTCTCATTTGGATTGGTGTTTGTATTGCTTCCTATTACATTGCTAATGAATATCATTTTTATGCATTAGCTGTTATTGTTGGTATGGTAATGGGCGGTATACAATCGCTTTCCCGGTCTACCTATTCAAAACTTCTTCCCGAAAATTCTCCCGACACTACCTCATTTTTTAGTTTTTTTGATGTAACAGAAAAGCTGGCTATTGTTATTGGATTATTCAGCTTCGCATTAATTGAAGACCTTACCGGGAATATTCGTAATTCCGCTATTTCTTTAAGTGTTTTCTTCCTGCTAGGTTTATTTACTCTGGTTTCTATATTGAAGAACAAACCGGTTTAAGTTATAAACATCAACCCGAATAATCGTTTTTTTTCTGATTTTAGCACACATAAAAAATAAAATTTTCACTGATGAGGTGGATACCCATAGTATTTGTCATCACTATGCTCACTCTTTCTGCCTGTAATGGCCAAGAAAAAACGCAGGTAAAAGAAATCTATCGCAATTTAACCGCATTTCATGGAACGATTACAGAAGTATTCCACCGAAGAGACGGCTATTATTGGGTCATTATTGAAACAGGTCGACCCCATCGTACAATAACCGCAATAAATGTAAATGATTTACAATATCCGGAATCGTTCATGATTTTTAAAAAAGGGGACGAAGCCGTTGTATACGGCGTTCACACAGGAAGGGATTCGATGAAAGTTGTAAAGTTTACTATTGTCCAACCTGAAAAGCTATTTAAAGAAACAATAGCTGCGCCGCTTTCCAAAGATTCAGTGAAAATAGAAAATATTGTAGAGTTCTATACTTATGAGGATGATCATACTTCGCCAACACCTTCAGTGAGATTTACCTTACGGGTAACCAATTTAAGTGACAGACTTATACCTGCTCTTACTCCGTCTAACAATAGTATTTATTTCAACAAAAAAGAGTCAATAACCGAATTTTACATGAATGATGGACTTGGGGGTCTGAGTATTTATAATGGGATGGGCTTTGAGCGAGAATTGATTAATAAAGGAAATGTCACTGAAACAGCAGAAGGTTCTACACTTACAAAAGACTCAGGTATCCTGATGAAGGGAGATACCATTACTGTTCAATGGAAATACATGGGTATTTTGTCAGAAAAAGTAACGGTAGATTTAAAAAATAAAAGAATCTTACCCTGAAAATGTCTTGCTAGTCCATGAAAGTTCAACTATTCATTCCTTGTTTTATAGATCAGCTTTTTCCTGAAACAGCATTTAACACCGTTAAAATTTTAGAAAAAGCAGGATGTGAAGTTTCTTATAATCCCCGGCAAACCTGCTGTGGACAGCCTGCTTTTAACGCTGGTTATTGGGATGAAGCAAAAGTTGTTGGAAGTAAATTCCTACAGGATTTTTCTGAAAATCAGTATATCGTTTCTCCCTCAGCATCCTGCACCGGCATGGTAAAAAATTATTATAACGATCTTTTCACCAATACAGCAGTTCATAATACATGCCGGGCCATTCAAAACCGTATGCATGAACTTTCCGATTTTCTGGTAAACATCTTAAAAAAAGATTATTTCGGTGCAGAACTTGAAGGGAAGGCTGTTTATCACGATTCCTGTGCAGGATTAAGGGAATGTCGTATTAAAGAAGAACCGCGGCAGCTCTTAACTAAAGTGCATGGCTTAGACCTGTTAGAAATGAAAGATACAGAAACCTGCTGTGGCTTCGGTGGAACATTTGCCGTAAAATTCGAAGGAATATCCAGTGCTATGGCGCAACAAAAAATAGAAAATGCGCTTGCGATGGAGGCCGAATACATCATCTCTACCGATTCTTCCTGCCTTATGCATTTGCAGGGCTATATTGATAAACATAACCTGCCAATAAAAACCCTGCACCTGGCAGATGTATTGACGAGTGGGTGGGGGAATAGCTAAGAACGGTTTTCACTAAAATGTCTGAAAATAATTCTATTTTTACTCATGATATAAAATCACATCCGTATGTGATTAATTGAGTAATAATTTTTAGAACTTAAAATCATAGTTGTAGATGATTAACATAACACTTCCCGACGGTTCCGTTCGTCAGTATGAATCCGGAACTACTTCTTATCAAATTGCATTATCAATTTCAGAAGGATTAGCACGTAACGTTTTAGCCGCCGAAATAAACGGACAGGTTTGGGATGCCAGCCGCCCCATTGAACAAGATGCAACTGTGAAGCTGCTAACCTGGAATGATGCTGGCGGTAAAGCCACATTCTGGCATTCTTCGGCCCATTTAATGGCGGAGGCATTGGAAGCCTTATATCCCGGAACTAAATTCGGTATCGGGCCGGCTATTGAAACCGGTTTTTACTACGATGTAGATTTTGGAGATCGGGAGTTTTCTTCAGACGATTTTAAGAAGATTGAGGATAAGATGCTGGAACTGGCCAAAGCAAAATCAGAATATGTGCGTAAACCAGTTTCTAAACCAGATGCCGTTAACTATTTTACCCAGAAAGGGGATGAATATAAACTTGACCTGATTAAAGACCTTCCAGACGGTTCGATTACTTTTTATACACAAGGAAATTTTACCGATTTATGCCGCGGTCCGCATATCCCCAATACCGGCTTTGTTAAAGCGGTAAAACTGACTAATGTAGCTGGAGCCTATTGGCGGGGTGATGAAACCCGTAAACAGCTTACCCGCATTTATGGTGTTACCTTTCCGAAGCAAAGCGAATTGGCAGAATACCTCCACATGATCGAAGAAGCCAAAAAACGTGATCATCGTAAGTTGGGTAAAGAGTTAGAGTTGTTTACGTTCTCAGAAAAGGTAGGAATGGGGCTTCCACTTTGGTTGCCCAAAGGAACGGCTTTACGTGAAAAACTCGTAAATTTTCTGCAAAAAGCCCAGGTAAAAGCGGGCTATGAACAGGTTATCACACCACATATCGGTCATAAAAATTTATATATCACTTCGGGACATTATGAAAAATATGGGGCAGATTCCTTTCAGCCGATAAAAACACCGCAGGAAGGAGAGGAGTTCTTCCTGAAGCCCATGAACTGCCCCCATCACTGCGAAATCTATAAATCAAAGCCGCATTCCTATAAAGATTTACCAGTTCGCCTTGCTGAATTTGGTACCGTATATCGTTATGAGCAGAGTGGCGAATTACATGGATTAACCCGTGTGCGTGGATTTACTCAGGACGATGCGCATCTATTCTGTCGCCCCGATCAGGTAAAAGAAGAATTTAAAAAAGTAATTGATCTTGTTTTGTATGTGTTCAAAGCGTTAGGCTTTGATAATTACACCGCCCAGATTTCGCTGAGAGATCCTGAAAATAAAACCAAATACATCGGTTCTGAAGCCAATTGGCAATTAGCCGAGCAGGCTATTATCGAAGCTGCCGAAGAAAAAGGCTTACCTACTATAGTTGAGCTTGGGGAAGCCGCTTTTTATGGCCCTAAGCTCGACTTTATGGTTAAAGATGCATTAGGCAGGAAGTGGCAGTTAGGAACTATCCAGGTGGATTATAACCTGCCCGAACGTTTTGAATTAGAATATACTGGAAGTGATAATACCAAACACCGCCCCGTAATGATTCACAGGGCACCTTTCGGTTCTCTAGAACGTTTTGTTGCTGTATTGATCGAACACTGTGCAGGAAACTTCCCGCTATGGTTAACACCCGAACAATTTATCATTCTGCCGATCTCCGAGAAATTTGAAGATTATGCAAAAAAAGTTTTAGAATCGTTGAATAATTCCGATATTCGCGGCCTGATTGACTTGCGGGACGAGAAGATTGGAAGAAAGATACGTGATGCAGAGGTGAAGAAAATTCCTTACATGCTTATTATTGGTGAAAAAGAAATGAGCGAAGGTAGAGTATCTGTCAGAAAACATGGCGAAGGCGATTTAGGGAGTATGAACCTCGAAGAATTCAACAGTCAATTAATAAAAGAAATAACTGTTTAACAAAATTTTAATTTGGCATTAAGTAGACCAGGATTTAACAGAGGCCCACGCCCTCCGTTTAAAAAGAAAGAAGCAGAACACAACATTAATCAGTTTATAAAAGCGCCTCAAGTGCGTTTAGTAGGTGAAAATGTTGAACAAGGTATTTTTTCCTTAAGTGATGCATTAGCAATTGCCGAAGAGCAAGAGCTTGATCTGGTGGAAATATCTCCAAATGCAAATCCTCCCGTATGTAAAGTTGTTGATTACAATAAATTTATATACGAGCAAAAAAAGAAGTTAAAGGAAATTAAAGCCAATGCGAAGCAAACAGTAATTAAAGAGATTCGCTTTGGGCCTAATACCAGTGATCATGATTTTCAGTTTAAACTAAAGCATGCTATTAATTTTCTTGAAAATAACGAAAAAGTAAGAGCCTACGTTCATTTTAAAGGTAGGGCAATTGTTTATAAAGAACAGGGTGAAATTCTTTTGTTGAAATTTGCGCAGGCATTAGAAGATCATGGCAAAGTAGAACAATTGCCTAAATTAGAAGGTAAGCGGATGTTTTTAACCGTAGCTCCAAAAACAGGAAAGAAATAAAGTTTAATCTGCAGATTTGCCGATGTGCAAATTTGGAAATTGAAAAATAAATTGGACTTAAAATCGTAAATAATAAAGTTTATGCCAAAAATGAAAACCAATTCCAGTGCAAAAAAGCGTTTTAAGCTTACTGGAACAGGTAAAATCAAGAGAGACAATGCATACATGAGCCACATCTTAACCAAGATGTCTAAAAAGCGTAAACGCAACTTAGGGCAAGCCAGCCTTGTTGCTGACGCTGATTTAGGTAACGTAAAGCGTATGCTTTGTATCGGAAAGTAACCAGTTAAATTTTAACCAGGCGTTCGGTTTAAGTTCGTTGTAAAACACGACACCGCCCGCCAAAAATCAAAACAACATGCCACGTTCGGTTAACGCAGTAGCGTCAAGAAGAAGAAGAAAAAAGATCTTAGGTTTAGCCAAAGGCTACTGGGGATCACGCAGCAAGGTTTATACCATTGCTAAAAACACGGTTGAAAAAGGGTTACAATATGCCTATCGCGACCGTAAAACTAAAAAAAGAGAATTCAGAGCTTTATGGATTCAACGTATCAATGCGGGTGCTCGTCAGCATGGAGTTTCTTATTCGCAATTGATGGGTAAATTAGCGTCAAAAAATATCGGTTTAAATCGTAAAGTACTTGCTGATTTGGCAATGAATGAGCCAAAAGCATTTAAGGCGATTATAGATGCAGTAAAATAAATTGTTTAGATAATACTGCGTAAAAAAGGGAGGCCATCGGTCTCCCTTTTTTCGTATATTGACCTATTGGTTTTGATCCATTCTATGAATAGAGAAAATGAGTTCCTCTAAGGTATTAAGCAAACTAAAAGAAGAAACCTCTAAAATTTCGGAGCAACATGAAAAAGAGAGGAAATACTATGAAAAGGAAGCAGCCGAGGAAGCCTCCAGAAAAAAACGTGAGGACGCTTATTATTATGATGATAACGATCGCCTGAGTTTTTTGGATTTCTATAAAATGAGCAGTTTTTTTCTCAGCTACCCTAATTTATATATGATGATGGGCTTTTTTATGGCCAATATGCTCTATTTTACCCCACAGATGTTTGATTTTAAAGATATTCTTGAACGATATATACCCTGGGGATGGCAAACTTTCCTGATCGCTTTGGGTACCACTTATGGAATACCCATTATACTAAATCTGGTTAGGGCCTTGCAATTGTGGTATATTTTCAGCAGACTTCCATTTAAGTTGAACGGTTTGGGGCTACTGGTACATCGGTGTAAAGATCAAAGATATTTCAGGCGGTGTTCCGTACGTTTGGCTTTCGATGAAGAAAGTAAAGCCAAACCAAATAAGACTTTAAAGGAGATTAAACATGCGATATTAGAACTTTTATGTAGCGAAGCGAATAAAATCATGTTTCTCAAACGTATTCGCCGGTGGAAGATTGAGAATAATCTGGCGGAAGGATTTGCTAGTTGGAGAGTGAGTCGTATAATTCTTATGGCTCTGAATAAACACTTAACGCCGGTACAATTAGAACTGGGAAATATCAAATCTGTAGAGATTGAATTTCCTGTTGGACACTATACGAGTGATGATCGCATTGAATGGCTTCCTCAGGGAGACTTACCTTAAAACAAGGGTCATTTCTAGTTGTATTACTGTATCTAATTAAATTAATATGGACTTTGGCTTTGTTCCGGTAAATCAGTTGGCTGAGGTAGATTTTACCTTACCAATTGATGGCTTAATCACTCAAACGGCTTTAAACAAAAAAGAAAGAGTTTCTAATCCTGCTATTTATGTCGGATGCGCCAAGTGGGGCAGGAAAGACTGGGTTGGAATGATTTATCCTGAAAAAACCAAAGAATCTAATTTTCTGGATGAATATGTAAAACATTTTAACAGTATCGAACTGAATGCTATTTTTTATGGTATTCCCAGAAAAGAGCAGATACAGGCCTGGAGAAAAAAAGCTGAAGTGAGAAATGACTTTAAATTCTGCCCTAAAATAAGCAGAAATATTAGTCATATTAAGCGCTTAAAAAATGTTGATGAGGATACCAACCGGTATTTAGAAAGTATTTATGAATTTGGAGAATTCCTGGGTCCTGTTTTTTTGCAATTGAGTGAGAGTTTTGATGCCAAAAATTTTCAGGTCTTAAAATCATATCTCGAGAATTTTCCGCAGGATATAGAGCTATTTGTTGAAGTAAGGCATAAAGACTGGTTGGAAAATCAAGCTATTAGGAAAGATTTTTTTGAAATGCTTCATAAATTAAAGAAAGGAGCCGTAATAACAGACACCAGCGGAAGGAGGGATTGTGTGCATATGGAGCTTCCCGTTTCAAAAGCGTTTATTCGTTTTGTTGGAAATGGATTACATGCTACTGATTATACCAGAATTGACGAATGGGTTGAACGGCTTTATGAATGGATAAACAAAGGGGTAGAATCTGTTTATTTCTTCCTGCATCAGCACGATGAAAAAGATACTCCCATACTTGCCGATTATACCATTAAAAAATTTAATGAAAAACTTGGAACATCTTTAGGACTTCCGAAGTTTATTAGCAAGAACCAATTATTTACATAAAAACTATCTTACTAAATACTATTCCTACTAACTTAGTAGGTAATTAAATTTATTAACCCCTTAATTTTATAATTATGAGCTTACGTTTAGGCGATATCGCACCAAATTTTCAGGCCCTTACTTCTGTTGGCCAGATTGATTTCTATGATTATTTAGGAGACAGCTGGGCTGTTTTATTTTCTCATCCTGCTGATTATACCCCTGTTTGTACAACAGAATTAGGAAGAACCGCTTCTCTTAAAAATGAATTTCAAAAACGCAATGTTAAGGTTTTAGCCTTAAGTGTAGATCCAATTGAGTCTCACCGGGGTTGGATTAAGGATATCAATGAAACACAACATGTAGAAGTTGATTTTCCGATTATTGCAGACCCTGACAGGAAAGTTTCTGAACTGTATGACATGATACATCCCAATGCCTCTGCTACGGCCACAGTTCGTTCATTATTTATTATTGCGCCCGATAAAACAGTTAAACTGATTATTACTTATCCTGCATCAACCGGGCGTAATTTCCAGGAAATCTTGCGGGTAATAGATTCGCTGCAACTTACTGCCAATTATAGTGTTGCTACTCCGGCAGACTGGAAAGAAGGGGAGGATGTTGTGGTTGTACCGGCTATAAAAACAGAGGATATTCCGGCTAAATTTCCAAAAGGATTTAGGGAAATTAAACCTTATTTGAGAATGACTCCACAACCAAATAAATAATTTTTCGGTATTTCATATTTGGAATTAATATATATATTTGAATAAGTTTATAGTTATTTAGTCTGCTGTTTGATCAAAACATCATTTAGCTTTTCACATAAACAACTTATAAGCAAATATTTAATACAATTTTATGGAAACTGGAAAAGTAAAATGGTTTAACAGCCAAAAAGGTTATGGTTTTATTGTACGGGAAGATGGAAAAGAGATTTTCGTACATTTTAAAGATGTTCAGGGCGGAGTAAACGGACTGCGTGATAATGATGATGTAGAATTTGAAGTGGAAGAAGGACGCAAAGGTTTACAGGCCGTTAATGTGAGAAAAGTTTAAGATTTTTTAACCATACAAACAAAAAAGGTGCTGCAAAATACAGCGCCTTTTTTTATATCCGATCGGCATGTATTGCCAATAGTTCTCCGTTTGGCCCGGTTGTAAATAGTAGATAATCATCGCCGCCGTCTTGTAATTTATGCTTCTTTTTAATTTCTGCTGCCGATAGAGGAAAATTCCGCACAATAATATTGGCTTTAATTAACGTATTGTTTTTTATAAAGCTTTTATAATTCTGGCTTACTATGATTTTAAATTTTCGGCCAATAAATTGATTTTTAACTTCATTAGAAGTGTATAAGTGTGTATTGACATGTAACTTTTTCAAGTCAAATTTTTTAGTAATGAGTTTAAAACAACCAGCCTTTAATAAGGCTACATCAGGTTCGTACAGGTATTTCTGAGGAAGAGAGTAGGAGTCTGGCTCTGCTAACTTCTCTTCGGATAAGAGAAAAGAGAATTTCTGGATTTCCTTATCATTGATAGCGGCACAAATTATTTCAGGTTCTTCATAAAAGTCCCTTTCAATAATCCATACAAGTTCTTTACAATCATTTTTAACACTGATTACGTGAACTGAACGTACGTTTTTCAATTCTTTCAATCCAGATTGAATATCTAGAAGCGGAGATGTCTTAATAATCACCCGATCAGCTTTAGCTAATAAGATATCCAGGTTCGATATCACATCCGGTTCACAATCTTTTAATAAAAAGACTTTTTGGCTTTTAAGCCGCCGGGAAGGGTCAATATAAATCGTATCAAAAAGCTGAGAAGTATTTTTGAGGTAAGCTAATCCATCGCCATTAACAAATGTGATAGTATCACTTTTTAACACCTTGGCATTATAGGCCGCAATTTCAGAAAGCTGCGAATTTATTTCGCAATGAATAACGCTCCGTACTTTTTTAGCAAAATAATAGCTGTCTACACCAATTCCACCAGTTAAATCAATCAATTTTTCGCCTTTTACCAATGTAGATTTATAATTTGCTGTTTCTTCGGAAGAGCTTTGTTCAATGGATAATTTGGGCGGGAAATAAATACCCGGTGTATTATACCAGGTTGGAAGTTTCTTTTCAGCACTTCTTTTACTCTCTATCTGTTCGGCTAATTCTTTAGATGTAATAGTGGGAAAAGGACTTTTGCTTAAAATAACGCGATTGATGTCTTCATTGATGTGTTCATGAATATAAGCCTGAACTTCCTGATGTAAAATAGCCGGATTCAATTAATGACTTTTAAGGACCAGTTGCGCTGTATTTCGGCTGAACTGTTCTAACAAAACAACCTTATCGTGTATGATTTCGTCGATAAGCTCTTTTTTAAAGTGACGAACAGTTATCAATTGTAAATCCGTGTTATATTTGATGCTATACTCCAATTGAAAAGCCTCTTGCAATCGGTTGAACTTTGCTTCTTCAAAATCAAAACAAGCAGAGAAACTAATAGCCGAAATCTGCATCGTATTTATCTTAATGTTCTTTTTAGCAAAAATTCTAAAAATTTCACTCAAATGGTTTTCGGTGATAAAAGAAAAATCTTTAGTAGAGAAAGATGCCAGAACCTGGTTTTCTTTTACAATTAATGCGGGTATTTCTGCTGGTATTTGAGCTTCATCTTTTACAATAGTTCCAGGCTCTGTTGGAGCAAGAAAGGGCTTAACCTTTAAGGGGATATTTGCATTACGAAGTGGTTTGATGGTTTTCGGATGAATGACCGTTGCTCCATAATAAGTCATCTCCAACGCTTCAGCATACGATAATTCATCGTATTTAGTCGTTTTTGGAAATAATTTAGGATCGGCATTTAATACCCCTGGAACATCTTTCCATATGGTAACCGCATCTGCATGTAGGCAGGAAGCAAAAATGGCTGCGGAATAATCGGAGCCTTCGCGACCAAGCGTAGTGGTGTAATTTTCAGAAGTGCCGCCGATAAAACCCTGAGTTATGCCAATAGTGTCCGATAAAATTTGAGGAAGCTGTCCTTGAATAGCACTGCAAGTTCTGTCCCAATCTACTTGCCCTTCCCGATAGGTATTATCCGTATGAATAAAACTTCGGGCATCCAACCAGGTATTGAAAATTCCTGAATGGTTTAAATAAGCGCTGACAATTTTAGTTGACACCAATTCGCCTATAGAAACAATCTGATCGTAGATGTAGTCAGTATCCTCATTGGGTTCTTCTTCAATTATCCAGTCTATTTCTACAAAGGTATTGGCAATTTCATCAAAAGCCGGGTGATTTTTATCATCAAAAAGATCATTCAAAATTGCCTCATGATACGCTTTTATTGACGAGAAAATCGGATGAATATCTTTTGTTTGATTAATGTATGCTTTGGTTAATGCTTCTAAGTTATTGGTAGTTTTACCCATAGCAGAAACCACAATGAGAAGTTTTTTGTCCAGATTTAGTTTGATGATATTTGCCAGATTTTTAACACCACCTGCATCTTTTACGGATGCGCCACCAAACTTAAAAACTTCTATCATTTTATAAATATCAGTAATTACTTAATTGCTCCTTACTCAGCGATGCATTCAGCCATTCGGATTCTAAACTGGCATTGTATTTTTTATAAAATTTAAGGGCCGGTTCGTTCCAATCTAACACCTGCCAGGTCATTCCGTTAAATCCCTTCTCTTTCGCTTCGCGGATAACCGCTTCAAAAAGCGCCTTTCCAATACCCTTATTGCGCATTTTCTCGGTTACAATAAAATCTTCCAGATACATACGACAGCCTTTCCAGGTAGAATACCGGATATAATATAAGGCAAAAGCTTCAATCGTGCCATCAACTTCGGCTACAAAGGCTTTCCATACAGGCCTTTCTCCAAAACCAGCATCTTGAAACTCTTTTAATGTTACTGTAACTTCACCCGGAGCCTTTTCATAAATAGCTAATTCATGTACTAGCTCTAATAAACGGATACAATCTTCTTTTTTTGCTTCTCGAATAGTTGGTTGCATGTTTTTAATAAGATATAAGAACCAAGAAACAAGAGTCAGGAGTTTTTAGTTTACCTCTTGTTTCTTTCTTCTTATTTCGTGTTTCTAAATTCTAATTATTTTTCCAGTGTGGTATTACCCGTTTTCCAAATAGGGCACTGCCTATTCTTACCATCGTGCTTCCTTGCTCGATGGCTAATTTATAATCGCTGGACATTCCCATGGATATTTCTTTAAAAGAGTCGTTTTTTCTAAAAAAACTTTGCTTTAAGCCATTAAAAAATGTAAAAAGTTCATAAAACTCCTCTTTAATCTGCTTTGGATTTTCTGTATTAGTCGCTATTCCCATAACACCCACGATGCGGATGTTTTTCATCCGGGTATATTCATCAGAACGTAAAAGCTCTATAGCCTCGTCATATCCCAATCCAAATTTAGTTTCCTCATCGGCCACATAAATTTGCAGCAGGCAATCAATAATACGGTTGTTTTTTGCCCCCTGTTTATCAATTTCCTGTAAAAGTTTCAGACTATCTACCGAATGGATCAGGTTAATAAAAGGAGCAATATATTTTACTTTATTGGATTGAAGGTGGCCGATGAGATGCCACTCAATATCTTTAGGTAATTTCTCCTGCTTTTCAACCAGTTCCTGAACCGTATTTTCTCCAAATACACGCTGCCCGGCATCATAAGCCTCCCTGATTTCTTGTACAGATTTGGTTTTGGAAACGGCAATCAGTTTAACATTTAATTTTTCTACTTCTTCCTTTAGCGCTATTAAGTTGGCTGCAATACTCATTTATTGTAATTTTACCCAAAATCATCGGCTAAATTACGAATGAAGCGCTTAATACCTGTGTTGTTTCCCCTGTTTTTTTTTCTTGGTTGTTCTGAAAAGACACCCGAAGGAATCTTGTCTAAAGAAAAAATGGCTAATGTGTTAACGGATATCCACCTTGTTGATGGTTATGCCAGTACAATGGCAACAGATTCTGCTCAAATAAAAACGCCCGTTTTATATCAATCTGTATATAAAAAGTATCAAACCAATGCGGCACAGTTTAAAAAGAGCATGGCCTATTACTCCAATTATCCTGAAAAAATGCAGGAGATTTATACTCAGGTAACTAGAACTTTGAAAAAGTTGCAAAAGGCTGAGCAGAAAAGGCTTGATGAAAAAGCTAAAAAGGAAAAGAAATCTCAACAGGATAGTATAAAAAAGAACAAAAAGGATCAGAAAAAAATACTTCAGGATAGCGTAAAGACAGATAGTATTAAAAAGAAAGAATTGCAGGAAGCATTGAAGAAGAGGAAATTAATGATTCTAAGGAATAGAAATAAAGGGCAGAGAAAGTAGATGATCTATCCGGAAAATGCAAGCGAAAAATTAGGCTTTACCGAGATAAAGGCATTAATAAAGGGTTATTGCCTTAGCGAAATGGGGCAGCAAATGGTTGACCGCATACAGGTAATGACTCATTTTGATCAAATCGGCAAATTCTTAAGACAAACACACGAATTTGTAAACATATTGCAGAATGATGTGCCATTGCCCATTCAGCATTTGTATAATATCAAAACACTCGCAGAAAAAGCCCGGATAGAAGGCGCTTTTTTGATAGAAGAGGAGTTTTTTCATATCTTTCTTTCTTTAAATACGGTATTTTCAGTTATCCATTATTTTAATGAGCGTGAAGGGCAGTATCCAAACCTCGAAGCGCTTTTTGAGCATCTTCCTATTGAAAAAAGCATTCTTATAAAAATTGAACGGGTAATTGATGTAAAAGGGAAAATTAAAACGAATGCATCACCCGAATTGCAGGAAATTATTGGAGGAATAGTTAAAGCAGAGCAGGAAGCAAGAAAGAAGATCGATCATATCTTTAAGAATGCTCAAAATAGTGGTTGGACAGCCGATGGAAATTTAACCGTACGCGATGGCCGCCTTTGTATTCCGCTACTGGCCGAAAATAAACGAAAACTGAAAGGCTTTATTCATGATGAATCCGCTTCGGGGCAAACGGTTTATATGGAGCCAGAAGAAGTATTTGATTTAAACAACCAGATACGGGATCTTGAATTTGAAAAGCGGCGTGAGGTTGTAAAAATCCTAACAGTTTTAACAGACGAACTACGGCCTTTTGTGCCTTTACTGCTCGCTTATCATGGGATATTAACTAAGCTAGATTTTGTGCGGGCAAAGGCATTATTTGCTCTAGAAATAGAAGCCGAAATGCCCGAATTGGTTAACGAAGCATCACTAAATCTACTCAATGCAAGGCATCCCTTATTGTTTTTAAATTTCAAAAGGGAGCATCAAACTGTGGTTCCGCTGAATATTAAAATAGATGAACAGCAACGGGTAATTGTAGTTTCAGGGCCTAACGCCGGAGGGAAATCAGTAGCTATGAAAACTGTGGGTTTACTGCAGATGATGACGCAGGCCGGGTTGCTTATCCCCGCTGACCCGCATTCAAAAGTGGGGCTTTTCAAACAGGTATTTGCTGATATTGGCGACGATCAATCCATTGAAAGTGATTTAAGTACCTATAGTGCCCATCTTTCTAAAATGAAATACTTTACGGAGCAGGCAAATAGCAAGACCTTAGTATTGATCGATGAGTTTGGTACAGGAACCGATCCGCAATTTGGTGGGCCAATTGCGGAGGCGGTGCTGGAGGCTTTAAATCGTAAAAAGATTCGGGGAATGGTAACTACTCATTACTCTAACTTAAAAGTTTTTGCGAACGCTACCGAAGGTTTGGAGAATGCTTCGATGCTGTTCGATAATTTAGAAATGCGCCCACTTTATATCCTGGAAACTGGCAAACCTGGCAGTTCTTATGCTTTTGAAATTGCCCAAAAAATTGGGTTGCCACAGCAAGTATTGCAACTGGCCAAAAATAAAATTGGCGAGCAACAGAAAAAAGTTGATACACTTTTAGTTGATCTGGAGCGAGATAAAAAAGCCTTGTTCGAACGCCAGGTAGGGGTAGAAAAACAAGAGCAAAAAATAAAAACGCTTTTAGAGGAAAATGAAAAACTGAAGTCTTATCTCGAAGAAAATAAAAAAGCCATTCTGAAAGAGGCGAAACTTGAGGCCCAGGATATTATTCGGAATGCCAACAAGGTTATTGAAAATACCATCTCTGAAATTAAGCAGCATAAAGCTGATAAAGAGAAAACCCAAAAACTTCGTGAAAATTTGCAACAGGAATTGCAGAAAAATCAGGTAAAAGAGTATAACAAAGGGGTTCAGGAAGACACCTCGGAATTGGCGGCGGGCGATTGGGTGAAATTAACGGATACGGATACGGTTGCGCAAGTGATTGATATGGCAAAAGATAATGTTATCCTTGCCATGGGTGACCTGCGTTCGGTAGTGAAACGTAAGCGTGTGCAAAAAATCGCTAAAAAAGAAGTGCCGAAAGAAGTACGCCGTTCTTATGCTTCGCAGATAGGGGATAGCATTGCCCGATTCAATCCTGAAATTGATGTAAGGGGAATGCGTGGGGAAGAAGCCTTATATGAGATAGAAAAATACTTGGATAAAGCTATTATGATGGGTTTTCCCAGTCTGAAAGTTATTCATGGCAAGGGAGATGGCATCCTACGTAAGCTGATTCGCGATTATTTGCGAAAATATTCGCAGGTAAGCCGTATGGAAGATGAGCATCCCGACAGGGGAGGCGATGGTATTACCTATGTTTATTTAAATTGAACGGTTTTAGTTTCTTATCTTTCTCTATAGATAGAATCATATAATATTCTTACTTAAAGTGAGTTATATGATCCAATTTTTTCTTCCTTTTCATGAAATTCTTCGAATTTTAATCCCAACTCCTGGTAAATAGCTGCGTGTTCTTTTTTAAAATCTTCGTATGAGGATTTACTATCCCATACGTCAATTAGTAAATAAGCATTCGTTTCTTCATCGCTTTTATGAAGAAAGGATCCTTTATAATGAGGCGACTTTTTAAATAATCTACTCCAGGTTCCGTTCGATCCATATTCTTGTTCAAATTTTTCGATATAAGACGATTTGATTTTATAGTTCCAAACTACTGAGTACATTTTGCTGATTTAAGTGAATAAAAGGAAATAAAGATAGTATTAGGTTTTAATAGCAGAATGGCGAGTCTATTGGTTTTTTTAATGAAAATTAGCTAATACTTTTGTTATTAATAGTTTCGTTCAATTATGCTTTTTTCTATTTTTTAATACATAGTGAACTAAACTCTGCACACAAAAATAGTTTAAAAGTACAGTTTTAAAAATGTGTATTATCCCCCTAATAATTTTTATAATTGATTTACCCTCATTAAACTATATTTCCTAATTGGTCATACTCATTTGGCTTAAGATTTGCTTAGTAAGCATACCACTCAATCATAAAACTATTTCTATGAAACTAAAGGAACTGTTATTAAATGGAATAAGCTTCAATGAGATTTTAAAGCAATTTTCAATAGATCATTCTGATATAATCATCAAGGATGAAGAAGCTATTCTGGCAGATAATAAATTTCTAAATAAAGAAATCTTAAAAGAGAAGATTTGTATTCAGGGAAAAAAAAGTACTAATGAAATAATAAATTTTTTTGGCACCCTGCATTATAATCTGATCAACCAACTTGCTGTTTTTGAGTTGGATTTTGTTGAAAAAAACACTGAAAAGTCGATTTTGAATTAATAAGTTTTATACAAAAAAGCCTGTATCATATGATGCAGGCTTTTTTTATGTCTTTACTCATCGTTTTATTAAAGAACATTCTTTGTTAGCGAATAATTCAAATTATCCGCTAATTTATCATCTTATTGATTGCAGATAAAGTTGACAATTCAATCGTTGAGGTTATTCTTATACTGTTTTGGTTTTTTGTATAAAAAACTATCTTTTACTATCATAAGTCTAAGTTTGGAAACTATTTTACCTCTAATTTTATATGAGAATTTCTTGCACAGACACTGAAAGATAGTAATTTTGTCGTCGGCATATAGCCGCAATTCTCATTTAATGAAATTAAGCCAAAAAGAAGCTGCATTTAACAGCGAAGTTGTTACCAGATTTGAGCTTTATAACAGTTTATTTCTCACGCTGCCATTTTACCAGGTAAAACATACAGGTACTTTATTACCTTTCTTTACTTCGCATTGTGAAAACAGTGTTAAGCAGGGATTAACTCCTGTTAACATCATTGAAAGCTTTTTTGGACAGTACGAACAATACGTGCAGACCGCAGATCGCTTCGATTTGTTATTTCGTTTTATTCAATACATTGAACGTCAGGTAGTTTTATTCGATGCTATTGAAGATGCTGCATTTAATAAAACAAGTAAAACAGAAGAAATCAGTTCAATAAAAACCTTGCTTCAGCAAATTTCGGCCAATGCAGGCTTAAAAGATAAGATCGGCGAAGTTCTGAAAAAATTTTCTTTGCGTTTGGTTTTGACAGCTCATCCCACACAATTTTATCCCAGTTCAGTATTAGCCATTATCACCGACCTGACCGATGCTTTAAAAACAAACGATATTAGCAGTATTAACCTGTTAATGCAGCAATTGGGAAAAACCCCATTTTTTAATAAGAAGAAGCCAACTCCTGTAGACGAAGCCATAAGTTTAGCATGGTTTCTGGAAAATGTTTTTTATCCCGTAGCAGCCAACTTACAAAATGAGATAGAAGACGAATTTGAATTACCCATTTTCAACACCCATCAATTAATTGAACTCGGATTTTGGCCTGGCGGCGATCGGGATGGGAATCCGAATGTAACGGCAGAAAGTACCCGAGCAGTCTCTGCCTTGCTTCGTGAAATACTTTTTAGGTGCTATTACCGTGATTTCAGAGTCCTGAAACGACGGATTACCTTTAGAGGTGTTGAAGGGCATATGCAGAAACTGCAGGATATTTTATATAAAAATAGCTTTAATTCGCATACCAATCCCATCAATCAGCAGCAGGAAATTATAGAAAACCTGCAGGCTATAAAAGAAGTCTTGACGGATATACACAACGGCTTATTTGCCAATAAGGTGGATGATCTTATCCGAAAAGTACGGCTTTTTGGTTGTTATTTCGCTTCGTTGGATATTCGGCAAGACAGCAGGGTTTTACGTAATGCGCATCGTTTTTGCCGTCAGGCACTGCCTTCAAAACTTCCTGAAAATTATGATACCCTTTCGGAAGCTGAAAAACTTGCCGCTTTAACCTTTGAGGAAACAGATTTTGAAATAGGAGATACCGATCCCCTAACCCAAGATACCTTGCAAACCATTCGATTGATGCAGAATATGCAACTTTCGGGAGGCGAAAAGGCTTCTCATCGTTTTATCATTAGTAATTGCCAGCAAGCATCAGATATTCTCCAACTCATGAATCTTTTTTTATGGAGTGGATGGAAAAAAGACGAGTTAAGTGTTGATTTTGTTCCTTTGTTTGAAACCGTGCACGATCTTGAAACCGCCGCAGGGGTAATGAAAAGTCTGTATACGCATCCTTTTTATAAAGAACACCTTAAGAGAAGAGGAAAGAGGCAAATCATTATGCTTGGCTTTTCTGACAGTACTAAAGACGGCGGATACCTGATGGCCAATTGGTCCATCTATAAAGCAAAAGTAGAGCTGACCGCCATTGCCCGGCATTATGAGATAGACCTTGCTTTTTTCGACGGCCGGGGAGGTCCTCCCGCACGTGGAGGTGGAAAAACTCATCGTTTTTATTCTTCGATGGGAAAAGAGATTGCCAACGATCACATTCAATTAACCATACAAGGACAAACCATCAGCAGCCAATATGGTTCGTTTGATACGGCTTATTATAATATCGAGCAACTAATTAATGCCGGATTAACATCTGCCTTAGCCCAAAACGATCAGGATACACTCAGTGAAGCGCAAAAAAATCTGATCGAAAAAATGGCTCAGATAAGCCATAAGGCGTTTGTGTCACTTCGTGAGGATCCTTTATTTTTAAAATACCTGGAACAGTTTAGCCCCTTAAAGCTCCTGTCCGATATCAATATTAGTAGTCGTCCAGTTAAACGGAATGCAAGCGCCGAATTAAAATTAGAGGATCTTCGAGCTATTAGCTTTGTAACCGCATGGAGCCAGCTAAAACAAAACATTCCAGGATTTTACGGGGTAGGATCTGCCTTAAAATCTGTTAAAGAAAGTGGAGACTGGCTTGCCGTAAAAAATCTGTACAGCACTTCCGGCCAGTTTAAAACTACGATAGATAACTGCATGATGTCTATGTCCAAATCCGATTTTCGAATTACCGACTATCTCCAAAATGATAAGGTATATGGCGATTTTTGGAAAAAACTGCGAGCGGAGTTTGAATTGACCAGGGAATTAATTTTAGAGCTTACCGAAACCAGCTCTTTAATGGAGCAATATCCTGTGGAACGCCGGTCCATTGCCATGCGGGAACGGATTGTATTGCCTTTAGTGATTATTCAGCATTATGCCCTGCAGCAACTGCTTACGGGAAAAGTTAATACCGAAGAAGAAAACATTTACCGGAAATTAGTTATTCGAACGGTTTATGGAATTGTAAATGCCGGAAGAAATTTGGCTTAAAATCATGACTTAACTTTTAACCACCCTGTCCATTATCGAGTGTGTTGTATAGGTGATTGGAGACAAAAAAGACAATCAATACAACAATAAGATAGGCAACAATAGTAAAAAGTAGGTTTCTGCTCAAATTTTTTCTATATCCGATATAGAAAAAATAGAAACTAAAAGCCAGACTGAGATATATGAAAATGGAAAATAAGGGCTCTGATGCCCGATCATATTCGGATCGGTATCCATCTGGCAAACCTATCATGCTCTGGTTAAGATAAGTAAATAAGCTTACTCCCAAGGTGATAATGCCAAATAAATATGCTCTAAAATGACTCATCGTGTGTAATAAATTAACATTCCATTTGAAAATCATCTGCATCTTTTAAAAATGGAAAGGCTCTCCTGATTTTAGTGAGTTCATCTGTATAGATGGTAAAGGTGTACAAATCTTCATCGTTGGGTTTGTAATAAACGGTTTTACCGCTTGGGTCCATGCACATCGAATCTCCGGAATGAAAAACCTCATCTCCATCATGTCCAACCCGGTTTACTCCAATAGCATAAGCCTGGTTTTCTATAGCACGGGCAGGAATAAGTGTTCTCCAATGATGCGCCCTACGCTCTGGCCAATTGGCCACAATTAATAGCAAATCGTATTCTGAATTCTTATTTCTGAGCCATACCGGAAAACGAAGGTCATAACATATTACGGGGCAAATTTTCCAATCCTTAAGCGTTACAATCAACTTTTTCTCCCCGGCTGTATAAACCGTATCCTCTTTACCCAGGCTAAATAGATGGCGCTTATCGTATTGTTCATACGAACCATCTGGCCGCATCCATATCAACCGGTTAAAGTATTTCCCATTTTCCCGAATAGCCAGACTTCCGGTAATTACACATTCAAACCGTTTAGCCTGCTCGTGCATCCAGCGCATGGTTTTGCCTTCCATTTCTTCTGCCAGTGTATCGGCATTCATGGTAAAACCAGTGTTAAACATTTCGGGTAGAATTATCAGGTCGGTTTTCTCCCTTATAGCAGATAATTTTACCCCTAAATTCTGAAGATTCTTATCAATTTTCTCCCAAAACAAGTAGGCCTGAAAGATGGTAATCTTTAATGAATCCATATGTATTTGAGGGTTTCGAAAATCAATTTACTACTTAAACTTTAATTAGTCTTTCTACGGCCCGGTCTAATGTTTCGTTTTGTTTGGCAAAACAAAGCCGTATAACTCCAAAATCAGTGTTTTTAGCATAAAAAGCAGAAACAGGGATGGTGGCCACCCCATGTTCTATGGTTAGTCGTTTACAAAAATCAATATCCTTTTCCTGGCTTATTTTAGAATAAATGGCTGTTTGAAAATAAGAACCGTTGCAGGGTAAAAGCTGAAACCGGGTTTGAGCCATAAGTTTGGCAAAATAATCCCGTTTTTCCTGAAAAAAAGTATTCAATCCTAAATAGTAATCTTTATCGGCAAGAAAATCAGCAATGGCGTATTGTATAGGCGTGTTGACACTAAAAACAAGGAATTGATGTATTTTTCTGAATTCTTTCATGAACATTTCCGGAGCAAGGCAATAACCCATTTTCCAACCCGTGTTATGAAATAGTTTACCAAACGAAGCACATATAAAACTTCGTTCGCGTAATTCGGGAAAACGAGCCATACTTAAGTGTTGTTTACCATCAAAAATCAGGTGCTCATAAACTTCATCACTTAAAATCAGTATATCAGTTTCTTTAGTAATAGTTATTAGTGCCTGGATATCTTCCTCTGTCAACGTAGTTCCTGTTGGATTTTGTGGAGAGTTGATGATAATCATTTTGGTTCGAACGTTTACCAATCGCTTCACCATTTCCCAATCAATTTTATAAAGCGGAGGTATAAGCTCTAATGATTTCACCACTCCGCCAAAAGCTTTTATTATTGGGGCATAACAATCGTAAGCCGGTTCGAAAATAATAACCTCATCATTTGCATTAATAACAGATGCAAGCGCCGTAAATATAGCCTGTGTACCACCTGCTGTAACCGTAACTTCGGTATCGGGATTATAATTTGCTCCATGCAGATGACTAACTTTTTCTGCAATCCGCTCTCTTAATTTAGGTATACCGGCCACAGGTGCATATTGATTATGCCCAGCCTGCATGTAGTGATTAACAAGCTCAATCAATTTTGGCGAACAGCTATAATCTGGAAAACCCTGAGATAAATTAATGGCTTGATGTTCATGTGCCAGCTGTGACATGATTGAAAATATACTCGGGCCGATGTGAGGTAATTTAGATGTAAATTGAATCATTAAGCGCTAAAATAATAATACTTTGTATGCAATCGGTAATGTTGAAAATAGAATAATTGTTTCAAGCTAGCTGAGTTAATAATTATGAGCGAAACGAAAAGCTATGAAAGTTATAATAGAAAAGAAAAGTAGAAAAAGCTCAAGCATACGGCCCAAGCTTTTTAATTACAGCGTTTGTTTTCTTTTTGAAGCAGCAATTTTATAGAGTACAAGACCCATAATTACAAAGAAAATAAAGCCTAATAACTGGTAACCTCCTTCTCCTAACCCTTTTACAAGGCTTTCTTCTATATTTAATTTTGCTACCTGCGACGCCGAAGAATCAAAAGCCATTAAAAAGGCATAAATAACACCCATTAATGCTCCCCCGGCAACAAGGCCAGTCGCAAAAAGTGATCCTTTGCCTAGTTCATCATCTTCAACATACTCATTTCTTTTTTTAGCACGATAATCAACCAGCCCCTTAATAGCACCACCTGCAAAAATTGGCAAGGTAGTAGATAATGGAAGATAGGCTCCTACCGCGAATGACAACGATTTAACGCCACAGAGTTCCATAGTAACGGCTAAAAATACGCCAACCAAAACAAATTGCCAGTCAAGATTAAAAGACAACAATCCTTTAATTAAAGTGGCCATTAAGGTTCCTTGCGGAGCTGGGTAAAGGTCGGTTCCAATAGCATGTACAATACCCTGAGCCTGTAATGCAGGGGTAGGACGATCCAAAATAGATAGCGTTAACCCAATTACTACAGCTGATACAACGGCCCCTACAAATAAAGCCAGCTGTTGATATTTGGGTGTAGCGCCAACAATATACCCGGTTTTTAAATCTTGTGATGTGGCGCCAGCATTTGCCGCAGCAATACAAATCATGCCACCAACTACGAGTGCCATCGGTTCATATAATTTGCCTGTCCATCCCACGGTTATAAAAACCAAACAGGTTCCCATTAAAGTAGCGATGGTCATTCCGGAGATGGGATTGGATGACGACCCGATTAACCCCACAATACGACTGGATACCGTCACGAAAAAGAAGCCGAATACTACTACCAGAATACCGATAATCAATTTATTTAATAGAGAATCTCCCGGAATTTGGGGCAGTGCAACCACCAATGCCACTAAAGCAATACTTCCAAAAATTACGGTTTTAAAAGATAAATCATCTTCTGTCCGTTTTGCAAGCACTTTTTCACCTTTAGAACCTATAGAAGATAAGCTGGATTTAAACGAGGATACAATGGTTGGAATGGTTTTTAGCAGGGTAATAAATCCTCCAGCCGCTACAGCTCCGGCACCAATTTGCCGAACATAAGCCCGGTATATTGCCGTAGGATAGTCTGCAAAGGTTTTAGCGATAGGATCCCAGCCACCTGCGCCTCCGGGGGTAGAAAGGCTACCCAAATAGCCTAACTTTACTAATTGTGTAGCTATCGTTTCAGCCGGAACGAGCGTAGCCAATAAGGGAATTAAACCCATCCAGGCAAGCACACCACCGGCAACCAATACACCAGCAATTTTAGGGCCTATAATATAACCAACACCTAAATATTCAGGGGTAATTTCGCCATTAATCGTAGCTGAGGGAAAATATTTGTTAGTTTGTTTGGTTACCCAGGCAGGCGTTTCGGCAACCAGGTGAACTACCTTTTGCAGTATGGCGTAGAGAAAAGCAAAACCCAATCCCCAATAAGCAGTTTTGGCAAAATCGCCACCTTTTTCTCCGGCAATAAGTACCGAAGCACATGCCGTCCCTTCAGGATAAGGAAGCGTACCATGTTCATCAACAATTAACGATCGACGTAAGGGTACCATCATTAAGGTTCCAAGTATGCCGCCTAATGCAGCCAGGAAAAAGATGGGCCAGTAAGAAAAAAAGCTTTCGCCCTGACTTCCTGATGAAAGGAACAGAAAGCCGGGAAGTGTAAATACCACACCCGCAGCTATAGATTCGCCGGCCGAACCAGCGGTTTGGATAATGTTGTTCTCTAAAATGGTGGTTTTAAATAGCTTTCGGCCAATAGATATGGCCATTACAGCTACCGGAATAGAGGCAGAAACAGTTAATCCGGCCTTAAGGGCAAGATATACGGTAGCAGCACCAAATACTACTCCAAAAAATGCGCCCAATAAAATAGATTTAACCGTAAATTCGGCAACTCTACTCTCGGCAGGAACATACGGTTTAAATTCTTTCTCGGTACGTAGGTCTGACATAAATTTTAGTTTGAATTTTTAAAGTAAAGATAAATTTTGCTGTTTTAGCAAAATTTCTTAAAATTAACTCTATATGAACTATACTCCTCGTCCGGACCGATATGACAAAATGGAATACCGCCGTTGTGGTAACAGCGGATTAAAGCTTCCGGCCATATCTCTGGGCCTGTGGCAAAATTTTGGTTATATTGATGTATGGGAGAATAGCCGCAAAATTTTACATCTGGCATTTGACAGTGGTATCACACATTTCGACTTGGGTAATAATTATGGAATGCCCCCCGGCTCGGCTGAGGAAAACTTGGGAAAACTATTACGGGAAAACTTTAGAGGTTATCGCGATGAGCTAATTATTGCAACCAAAGCCGGATATAAAATGTGGGATGGCCCCTATGGCGAATGGGGATCAAAAAAATATTTAGTCTCGAGTTTGGATCAAAGCCTGAAACGGATGGGCATAGACTACGTTGATATTTTTTACCATCATCGCCCCGATCCGGAAACACCGTTGGAAGAAACCCTATCTGCATTAGATTTAATGGTTCGCCAGGGAAAAGCTTTGTACGTCGGGCTCTCTAATTATCGTCCGGAAGAAACCGCGAAAGCAATTAAAATTCTTAAAGATTTGGGTACACCCTGCTTAATTCATCAACCTAAATACTCCCTATTTGAACGGTGGATTGAAGGAGGATTATTGGATATTTTAGAGCAGGAGGGGGTTGGATGCATTCCATTTTCTCCTCTAGCCCAAGGCTTATTAACTGATAAATATCTAAAAGGTATTCCTGCTGATTCAAGGGCTGCTAAAGCTCCGGGAAATGGTGCTATTGCAGGAAAGGAAGTAACGAGTGAGACCTTGAATAAAGTAGGGCAATTGAATGAAATAGCAAAACAGCGTGGACAAACTTTAGCGCAAATGGCTTTATCATGGGTACTTAAAGACTCCCGAATTACTTCGGTAGTAATAGGTGTGAGTAAGCCGGGGCAGTTAACCGATTCATTAAAATGCCTGGATAATTTAAATTTTACAGCAGAAGAACTTCAATTGATAGAAGCGGTTTTGAAATAACTTTCGGTTAAAAAATGTGAAACAATTTTACTTCTGGTTGTAAATAAATAGATTATGAAAATAAGAACATTAACTTTTGCACTGATAGTATTTAGTAGTGTTTTGACCGTAGCAAAAGCCAAAAGTACAATATGCAGTAATCATATTGATGCTCATACGGATTCAATTATACTAAAAGATACCATAAACCCTAAAATTAGAATTGTTAGTAGGGAAAAGTATAAAAACTACTCGTCCTCTAAGGAAGGAGTTACATTAAATATAAGTATACGGGATGGCAATCATAATGAAGCTCTCTTACCATATAGTTTCTGGGCTTTGTTTGATAAAAATGGAAAAGGAATAGAGCTTTCCTCTACAATTCTTCAAGGAAAGGTTTCTTTAGATATAAAAAGTAAAAATAAGTACTTCAAATTAAAAATTGGTAATATGTCATACCATAGTGCAGTTGAAATATCCTTAAAAGATTATAGTAATGAATTCGTTAATATAGAGGTTTTATTATTTGAGAAGGAGGTTTTATTACATTAACGTCTCCCTTTTGCTGATACAAAGTTTATATTCATTGCAGGTATAAACCTATAATTTTATGAAATCTCTATTATTATTTTTATTATCCGGTTTATCCTGCACAGCAATAGCACAGGGTTCAAAACTCTCTGGTAAATATCTTTATACTTTTCCCGATGGGAATGGAATGACATTAAGTTTTAATGATGGTTTCTTTACAAAACATACTGGTGGACATATGGTTAGCACTACCAGTAAGGGTACGTATCAATTTAAAGAGAATAAATTAGTACTGAATCTTGAAAAAGGGGTTAATCCAGATACCTCTCTCTATAAAATAAAAGAAAAAAACGATATTAACACGGGGTCTATCACGATGACTATTCACGTGACGGATTACAGTAATAAAATGCCCTTTTCCTTTGCTTATTGCACCTTTCGGGATAAGGACTATAAACCTCTTATTATAATACATACTGATTCTTTGGGCAAAGCTAACATGAATATAAATGATTTTAGGCTGTTTCACACACTATCCATTGACTATTTGGGATATGAACGTGTTGATATTTTGCTGTCAAAATATATAAACCAATCTATCGAAATAGAAGTAAGCCTTAAACCACAAAATAACTATTATATAGAGGAAGGTAAAGAGAGTTATAAGGTTGAAAAACTAACTGCAAAAGAATTGATATTAATTTCTGATGGGGGTGAAAGAATGGTTTTTAAAAAGATTTAACTTTCTCGTATCTGTAAGGGAGAAGATTATTATGAGTGAAAACAAACAATACGTCAATAGAAAATTCATTAGTTCACTGGCGATTCTTATTATTTTTTTAGCTTTAGTTATACTATTTATCCCTCCGTTTCTTGATGTAAGTATTTATGATACCTATTATGTGATCCCAATTCGTTTATCCTTGATTATCCTTATTAGTGCGATTGGGATAGTAGTTTTTCTTTTTCGCAGGATAGTTCAACGAAGACTTTACCGTGAATAAATATGTTCGCTGTAGCATAATTTATTATGCGGGCGTTGAGAGAATAGCTTTCTTATGAGAAAATATGGAGACCTTAAAACTTCGCATGCAGCTGGCTGTTAATGCTCTGAATGAAAAGGATACACACTTTGTTTTATGCGCTCATCCTGTTATTATATAGTTGTCAGTCTTCACAAAACACTGCACCCTCTAAAGATATAGTAACAACGGAGAGGCTTACCGAAGTCATTAAACAAAAGGAGTATTCACTTATTTATTTCTGGACAACCTGGTGCGGTCCCTGCCGAAAAACACTGGCTGAAACTTTACCGGTTATAGCACAAACCATAGATTCTTCAAATGCCCAGCTAATAACTGTTGCAATAAGTAAGGACGAGCAAAAAATAAACGCTATCATGGACAGATCGGCCTTAAAATCGCAAAAATTTCGCTTAGCATTTTCAGCGCCCGATATGTATTTAACCCATAAGCTGGTTTTAAAGAATACACTGGAAACACTTTTTCCAAACAGCAGCGTCTGGAATAATTCTGTACCGGTTTTTGTGTTGGTAGATAAGAACCTAAATGTATTAATACCCAAAATACCTTCTGAGATCGAAGAGGCTATAACGGCTTTAAAAAACGTTGTACCAAAAAATGAAAAAGCCGGACTACTTGTGCAGTCTGAGTCGGATTAAATTTTAACAGGTAATTTTACAATGAAAGAAGTACCCAACCCTAATGTGCTTTCCACTTCTATGGTTCCGCCCAATGCTTCTACCTGTGTTTTTACCAGATACAAGCCAATTCCTTTCCCTTCTTTACTTAGATGGAACCGTTTATAGCGCTTAAATAATTGATTTTTATGCTTATTTAAGTCCATACCAATGCCATTATCAGAAACAGAAAATGTAATTTCTGTTTTGCTTTGAACAGCACTGACTTTCACTTTTAATACCCTTTCTGCCGATTTATATTTTAGTGCATTAGAAATCAAGTTAAAAATAATACTATACAAGTAAACCCGGCGGGTCTTTATATTAATATGGGTATCAACAGACAAAATCATATCGCCTTTAGCATCTTCCACCTGATCGGATAAACTTAAGACGGCCTCCGTAACCAGGTTTAATAAATTACAGGATTCATCATCAGAAGCTCCCTGGTTATCTTTAACAGATAGGATGTTATTAATATCTATAATTACATTATCTAAATTTTCTAAACTTATCTCAAGTAATTCTATCGCTTGCTTACCAAACGGATCGTTAGGTTCTACTATTTTCAATGCATTTAAAATGCCTTTTGCGCTTGCAAGCGGCGCCCTTAAATTATGAGATACCATGTAGCTGAATTGTTGCAGATCCTGGTTCTGCTGGCTTAAGTTCATACTAAGGCTGCGTAGATTTAATTCCGCATTTTTTTTCTCGCTAATATCTTGTCCAATTACTTGAACACATTGCAGGATATTGTTAATTGAAACAGGGATAATGGTTAATTGGAGACAGAGAATGCCTTTATCTTTCCGTTTAACACGAACCTCGGTATGATGCGCCTTACCACTTATTGCTTTTTTAAATGCACCACTGGTAAACTTCAAATCAGGAGAATATACTATTTCCAGAAAGGAGGATAAGTGAAGTTCTTCTTCTAAATAGCCTAATTTAAGTTGGACCTGTTTGTTTGAGTTGGTTATTAATCCATCTGTATTAAGAGTAAATACTAAATCAGGATGGTCATGAAAAAGCGAGGTATAATAAGCCTGACTTTCTTTTCTCTCTTTTTCTGCTAAAATCCTATCCGTAACATCTCTGGAATTGGTAATAAATCCTTTGATGACGGGATTGCTTACCATATTTGATGTTATACAGTCAATCCACCTGTAATTACCAATTTTGTCTTTGTATCTTATCAGTGGAAGTTTAACTTTTTTATGCTTATTGACATAAGAAAATGCCTTTTGTGCAATTTTAGCATCATCGGGATGAATAAAGTTTAGAATAGGCGTATTTCTTAGCTCGGAAGGAGAGTATCCTAAAATTTTTTCTACAGATGGACTTATATACTTAAGTACTCCTTTTTCGTTAATAATAGTAATTAATTCGGTACTGTTTTCTACAATAGCACTAAAAAACTGGTCGCTATATTGCATTTTTAAAGTTTATGGACATATTATATAATTATTATCTACGAAAAATTCTATTTGTTGCGACAAAAATATCAAGAATATACGCAACTCTTTTCAAATAGTTTTCGTAAATTAATCACTAATTAAATACATCTACGTAAATAAAAATCTTATGAAAAACAGTTTATTTACCTCTTTTATCGCTTTGTTCTTCTTCAATGTGAATGCTCAGGATTTGCAATGGACAAAAGCTTATGAACAACTATATGGTACTCAGCAAGAGTATAAACAGCAGGTTGAACTCAGGAAAACTATGGGATATGATCTTTATAAAGTAATAGGCTACAAATCTTATTATACAAGTGGTCCATCAAGTTTCTTACAACAAACCCAGCAATACAGCATGGACGCAAAAGAGTTGAAGGGAAGAATGATATATACGTTAACTAAAAAAGATGATGCTGGTATAGTAAATAAACTTCGCCTGATTTTTTGGCTAGATCAAGACGACAGGGTTACCAAGGCCCGCATTAGCGGGAGTGTTCCTACGCTAATATTTTTATTTAATCGGTATTGGCCGGCAAATAATAACCGTACAACGGCAGAGCAATTAACCAAAGGTGTAGTCGCAGAGAAACAACTGGAAAATGAAAAGATAATTTTTAATTATACAAATCAAAAACCTTTTATTGAGATTAATAGCCTAAACTAATTGTTATATAATACATTACTCTAATAGAATATTAACCACAAGGGCAAACAAACTCTAACGTATAAATTTGTTTAGGTGCAATCTTTTCGCCATTATTATTATAGGTTTGATTACTTTTTTCCTGCCTGATGGTCATGGTTTTATTGGTAATGGATACCAACTCATAGGCTTCAGAAGTTCCATTTAAGGTAATGGTAATTATAGTTTTACCGTTAGAGGTAGATAAAATATATGTACCGGTAATAGTTTTACCCTTTAAATCTTTAACTTTCAAAGTGCCCTCTTTCATTGTATAATGAACCCCCGGAGCTAAAACTTGTTCAAAAACCTTGTTATTGGATTCGTCATAATACTCCTTTTTATCCAATGTAGTTTCCCATACACGTTGGATATCTACACTTAATGGCTTTTCGGCTTTTTTTACTTTATCTCCTTTTTTGCACCCCAGAAATGCTGAAGCAACTAGTACTGTGAGTAGAATAATTGTTTTCATGGCTTATTTTATTTTGTTAATAGTACAACATGAGAAGAATTGTATAGTTGTTTCAAAAAAATACTCACTGTGAAATTTAATTTCGCAGTTTTTGATGATTTAACTTTAGGGATAGCTTAGAATAATAAGGTTTAAAATTTATCAGAAAGCTGGTATTTTAACCTACACTATAGGTTTTCTTGTTAGTAATTGTATTTTTGCCGCCTGATACGTTGAAATCAGGGGTGGTTCTAAATGAGATTATTTCAAATACTATTTTTCCTTCTATTATCCTTAACAATAGCAGCTTTTGCACAGAATAGTGAAGATTTAAAGCGCAGAAAAAAAGAATTATCTCGTGAAATTGAGCTTCTAAACAAAAGTTTACGTCAAACTTCAAACACCAAAAAGTTATCTCTTAAACAAATTAATTCGCTCAATGCCGAAATTCATTTGCGTGAAGAAAAAATAGCCACCATAAATTCTGAAATAAATCTTCTTGATAATCAAATATCTGATAACACCAATACGGTATATACTTTGCAGGGACAATTGAACCAGCTGAAAAAAGAATACGCAGGCATGGTTCGGTTTGCATTTAAAAATCAGAACGCTTACAATAAATTGATGTTTGTATTTGCTGCCGATAACTTTAATCAAGGCTATAAGCGATTAAAATATCTAAGCCAGTTTACACAATACAGAAAAAAACAGGCTGAGTACATTAAGAAGACACAAAATTTATTGCAAATTAAAATTGTAGAGCTCGATCATAATAAAAAAGAAAAAAGTACTTTATTAGAAGATGAGCAGGAGGAAAAAGAAAGCCTTGGCGAGAAAAAAAATAAGCAAGCGGAAGTTTTAAGCAAATTAAGTAAACAGGAAAAACAGTTAGCACAACAATTAGCTAATAAGAAAAGAGAATCGACCCGGTTAAACCAGGCCATTCAAACTGCAATTGCCAGAGAAATTGAGGCGGCACGAAAAAGAGAAGAAGCCCGCATAGCGGCGGCAAATACTAAAACATTGGCAGATGCAAAAGCGAAATCTAACAATACTAAAACCGTTAAAGTAAAAACAACCACAGTTTCAAAAGGTTCTTCCGTGCTGGTATCAACGCCCGAAGCAGCGAGCCTTTCATCTAGTTTTTTAGGCAGCCGGGGTAGTTTGCCGTGGCCTGTAGCTACAGGAACCGTAGTAGAAGGATATGGCCTGCATAATTACGGGGTAAATGTAACCATAGAGAATAATGGGATTGATATAAAAACAACTAAAGGCGCCATAGTTCGGGCGGTATATTCAGGAAAGGTAACTACGATAAAGGATATTGGAGGTAGTTTAGCGGTTTTAATCAACCATGGAGAGTATTTTACCGTTTATTCTAATTTACGCTCTGTATCTGTAGCGCAAGGGCAAAAAGTAACCGCCAAACAAGCTATTGGCACCGTAATTACAGATCCATCTGATGGAACGAGCCAGGTTCATTTTGAGGTTAGAAAAGGTGCTGCTCCCTTAAACCCTTCCAGTTGGCTTGCCAGGTAATTTTGATAAGATCCAATCGAAAAAAACTGCTTTTTTGTTTTTAAATTTTTCCACAGCAATCACCCTTACTCCACTTATTTTACTAACTTCGCAAGTCACTTTTGTGTGATGCATAGACATAAGATAAAAAGGAACCAATCTTAAGATGGCTGAAGAAACAGAAAACGAAAACGCACTACCTACCAACGATCGGATCATCCCCATAAATATAGAAGAAGAAATGAAAGCAGCTTACATTGATTATTCAATGTCTGTTATCGTTTCGCGTGCCCTGCCAGATGTTCGTGATGGTTTAAAACCCGTTCACCGTCGGGTACTTTATGGAATGCTGGATTTGGGTGTAGCAAGTAACAAGCCTTATAAAAAATCAGCCCGTATTGTAGGAG
>JANWIB010000007.1 GCA_025450155.1 Sphingobacteriaceae bacterium | reverse complement strand
GGTGAAGGAATCGTTATGGTATAAATCACTGCCACCATATCGTAAAATCCACTATATAGATGCATTTTCTAAAAAATGGACCTCGAATTTTGGACTGGGGAGTTTGGGGTTACGATCTATGTGGTTTTACATGAAAAAAGTGAATCAACTGCTACGCGAAAGTGCTTATGATTTGATTTACTTTTCTACTACCCAGTTTCCTGTTACAATATTAGGCAGGTATTGGAAAGCAAAATTCGGAATCCCATACATTATAGATTTCCAGGCTCCATGGCATACTGATTATTCTAAAAATAAGCCCAAACATCAGCGTCCCCCAAAGTACTGGTTCTCTTATCGTTTAAATAAGTACCTTGAGCCGGTTGCGTTAAAAAATGTAGATGGTATTATCAGTGTATCAGATGCTTATATAGAAACTCTGAAAGAAAGATATCCGCATCTAAACAGCGTTCCTTCGCGAACGATAACATTTGGGGCGTATGAGCATGATTTTGAACTTGTGCACCAACAGCAAGTACAACCAACCGCAATACTTTCAAAAGATTTTTTAAATCTGGTTTATATTGGAAGAGGTGGGGCTGATATGCACAAAGCTATTCATATATTATTTACTGCATTTAAAAGGGGGTTGGAAGATGCCCCAGATTTGTTTGCCCGGTTTAAAATGTATTTTATTGGAACAAGTTATGCCTCTAAAGGTAAGGGAGTCCCTACCATTTCTCCTGTTGCATCAAAATATGGGTTGGAGGCATTTGTGGTTGAACAAACCGATCGTATCCCATTCTATCAAGGCATACTCTCTTTACAGATGGCTGATGGCTTAATCGTTCCCGGATCCGATCATTCAAGCTATACTGCTTCTAAAATTTATCCCTATATATTAGCAGAGAAACCACTCCTAGGGATATTTCACCCATTAAGTAGCGTGGTAAGTATTATAAAGGAGTGCAATGCGGGTTCAATGATAACTTTACAAAGTAGCAAAGATATCGCTTATCAAAATTTAATTACATTCCTTCAGAATGTAGTTGCCAAAAATAAACCTGTAACCAATTGGGATGCATTTAGCCTGTATACAGCAAAAGAAATGACCAGAAGGCAATGCGAGATTTTTGATGAAGTTGTAAATAAATTAAAAAATGATTAATCTATTCAAAAAAATTCTTAAACGATCACCCTTTCCTGGTCAAATGCGCCTGTTCCATTATCTATTCTTCAAAGGTTATTTAAACACAGAAAAATATGTTTTAACGACCCCCTTGACTGGCAATTTTTTAATTAACGTAAATACCAAAAATTTGATTGATGCCAGTATAGTTTATACAGGAGATTATGAGCCAGAAATCAAAGCGGTGTTTAAGGGTATAATAAAGCCCGGCGATACCGTACTAGATATTGGTGCAAACATTGGCTTTCATACCTTATATTTTAGTGAATTGGTTGGACCAGTAGGACATGTTTTAGCGTTTGAACCAATACCGGTAAATTATAACGTTTTGAAGAAAAACCTGGCACTTAATAAAGTTAAGAATGTTTCTCTGCAAACATTCGCTCTCGGAGAAATAAATGAGGAGTTGAATATTTATATTGATCCAGAGCCGAAAAATCCCGGGGCCTATAATTTATTTGAAAAAACTAATAACAACACCTCTATAATTAGCAGAGTAGGTGATGAGATATTAAGGGAATTAGATGTCAACAGAGTGGATTTTATTAAAATAGATGTAGAGGGTTATGAGCAATTCGTATTGAAAGGCTTGGTGCAAACAATAAGTAACTATAAACCTAAAATTATTTATGAATATGATAAAAATTATCAGCTTCGAACTAAAAATCATCCCAAACTGATCTTTGAGTTCTTATATGAATTAGGGTATTCATTTTTTGCAATTAATCAACATGGTTTGATCCAATTTTATTATAGCGAAACCGTTAAATCTGCAAATATCCTGGCGCTACCTATCTCATCATCTCATTAATCATATTTTTTGATGGAGAAAAAATTGGCCATAGTATCTACCCATCCTATTCAATATTATGCTCCTGTTTTTAGGCTATTGGCAGAAAAAACAGAATTAAAAGTTTTTTATACTTGGGGCGAAGAAAGTTTAAATAAAGTAGATCCAGGATTTGGTAAAAAAATTGAGTGGGATTTACCTTTATTGGACGGATATAAATATGAGTTTTTAAAAAACACCTCTAAGAGACCCGGATCAAGCCATTTTAAAGGGATCATTAATCCACACGCCATTGATAGGATCCGAGAATACAATCCCAATGCCATACTGATCTACGGTTGGGCGTATCAAAGTCATCTTTGCATCATGCGTCATTTTAAGGGAAAGATACCCATATGGTTTAGGGGCGATTCACATTTGTTAAATGAAACAAGAGGAGTGAAAAAATATCTCAGGCGCTTTTTTCTTCGCTGGGTATATGCTCATGTCGATAAGGCCTTTTACGTAGGATCTGCTAATAAAGCTTATTTTAAGCAATACGGCCTAAAAGATAAACAACTTATTCATGCTCCGCACGCTATAGATAACCAACGCTTTTCTGAAAACCGAAATTCTGAGGCAAATGCTCTAAGAAATGAACTCGGAATAGAAAAGGAAGATATATTAATTCTTTTTGCCGGAAAATTTGAACTTCAAAAAAATCCTGAATTATTATTGAGTGCATTTATCGAATTAAATATACATGATACGCATTTGTTAATGGTTGGAAATGGCGTTTTGGAAGAAAAGTTAAAACGGAAAGTAGAAACAATTAAACAAGGTAAACCATTCAATAACATTCACTTCCTGCCTTTCCAAAATCAGTCCAGAATGCCCTTTATTTATCAAGCTTGTAATTTATTTTGCTTGCCGTCACAAAGTGAAACTTGGGGGTTAGCCGTTAATGAAGCTATGGCTGCCGGAAAAGCCGTTTTAGTTTCTAATAGGGTAGGTTGTGCAACTGATTTAGTGAAATCAGGAGTTAATGGGGAAGTTTTTCAGGCAGGAAATATAGAAAATTTAAAAATAAAATTGAGAGGATTACTGACAGATCGTGAGAAACTATTCCGGTATGGGGAAGCATCCAAACAACAGATAAAAGATTGGAGCTTTGAACAACAAATGCAAGCTATATTTAGCCAATTAGTACTATGTTGAAGCGTTTAAACACAAAATACCCGGTCATTTTTTTACTTTATATACCTTGGTTACTTTCGATCTTATTGCAATTAAGCCCGGGCCTATCTTACTTCATAGCCTGGTTAGGGTCTTTTTGGATATTTTATATTACCTGGTTCTCACCTTTCCGATTTTTAGACACTGATTTCCCGCGTAGTCAGCAAATTATGCGTCCCATTTTTTTAGTGCAATTAATCTTTGCTGGTTTTATGTGTTGCACTTCAATCTTTTATTATTTAGACCAGTTGGGCTATCACTATTTAGATAAAGTAACAGAAAATTTTACCTTTATAAATACCAAACAGATTGCTTTAATTGCTCAGTGCCAACGTTTATCCCTACTCGGACATGCTGCCTTAGTATCTGGCATGATATTGGCATCGCCTCAAGCCAATCAAAAAAGTAAGTTTCAATTAACGGAACGAATCCATTACGATCGTTTTCTTATCAGGTTATCTGTTATCGCTTATTTCTTGGGTGTTATCGTCCAACGCATTCCTGCCATCACCCAATTTTCTATTGGGTTTACTAATGTCGCCATTATTTGTGGTGCGTTTTTATTAGTCAGAGGCTTTATCAATAATAAATTCAAATTAATACTTGTGGGAGGTGCTATTTTCGTAAGTAATTTCATTAACTCAACTCTTTTAGGCTATAAAGAACACATTTTAATCAACTTCCTTATTATTGGCTTACTCATTTATCCTTATTATAAACGGTTAACGTTATGGCTTGGCATACCTATATTATATATGTTGTTTTATATTCTTCCCACCTATGTAACAGTAATACGAAGTCAGGCATGGACAGGAGAATTGACCCCAGAAGAAGCAAGGGTCGAAGCTGTAGAAACCTTGTTTAATGACACCCAAAATCAAAAAATAGAACAAACAAACTGGGACTTTCTTATCAACCGTTTGAGTGAAATGGATATGTTCACCCAATTTGTAGAAAGTACCCCTCAAAAAGTAGATTATTATGGATTTGAAATTCTGAAAAATTCATTATATGTCATTGTCCCAAGGTTTTTGTGGAAAAATAAACCCATTGTTGAAGTCGTTTCCATGGAACGAGTTTATGCAGCGGAAGTAATAGATCGGAATTCTATTGTTTCTGCGAAGACACGGCCTGTAGTAGATGGGTATTTAAGTGGGGGAGTTTTAGGGGTTTTTATCTCATTATTTGTTTACGGGTGGATTTGTCAGCGAATATGCAATCAGGCAGAATCTTGGTTTGGAGGATATCAACTAGGATGCGTGATTATCTTTAACGGACTATTTCAACCTCTTTGGCGAGGGAATAATTTTGAGTTTATCATTAATTCCGTATTCTACAGTTATGTTTTAATGTTGATGGTTTTTGTAATTTTAAGAAAAACCGGCATACTTGTTCGTATACCTGATGAAAATTATTCAAATCAACGCCTCATATAAACCCGCATACATCTACGGTGGTCCTGCTCTTTCCGTATCTCGGTTGTGCGAAGGTTTGGTAAAATCTGGAGCTGATGTTGAAGTATTAACCACAACAGCAAATGGGAAAACAGAATTGGATGTAGAAGCAGAAAAATCTGTTGAAGTAGATGGCGTAAAAGTAACTTATTTCAAAAGACTTACAAAAGACCATACTCACTTTAGTCCGGATCTACTCTCTGCCCTAAATCAAAAGTTAAAAGTTAAAAGCCAAGAGTCAAGAACCTCCGCTCCTTTAGGGGAATTGGAAGGGATTATTGTACACATCCACGCCTGGTGGAATTTAGTTTCAATTTTCTCTTGTTTTATTGCTAAATGGAAAAAAATCCCTGTAGTATTATCTCCAAGAGGTACTTTGAGTGG
>JANWIB010000006.1 GCA_025450155.1 Sphingobacteriaceae bacterium | reverse complement strand
AACTCCTGGATATCTTTTTTGGATAAATCCTTATATGAATAAGTTTTTAGCATGTTATTTAAGTTCCCTCCCAGGGATTTAGGGGGCTAGTTTAGAGTATAATTTTTTCAATTGGCATAACCACTATTCCCTGTGCCCCTGCGGTTTTTAATTCACTAATCTTTTCCCAAAAATCCCGTTCGGGGATAACCGTGTGTACAGCAACCCAGCCCGACTCTGCCAAAGGAACTACGGTTGGACTTTTAATGCCAGGGAGTAAAGACTGAATACTTTCAAGATTTTTTTGTTCGATATTCAGTACGACGTATTTGGTTTCTTTGGCTCGGAGTACTGACTGAATACGTTGAATCAGCTCAACGATCAACGGGTTTTTTTCTTCGCTTTTACGGCCAATCAATACCGCTTCAGATTCCAACACATCAGCGAAGGGTTTTAGCCCGTTACTTTTTAAAGTGCCTCCGGTTGAAACCAGATCGCAAATGGCATCACTTAAACCCAGGCCTGGAGAAATTTCAACAGAACCAGAAATGGTGCGGATATCGGCGCTGACCTTATTTTTTTCTAAAAATTTTTTTAGGATAACCGGATAAGACGTGGCAATGGATTTTCCATTCAGATCGTGTAGTGATTGAACATCTGAATGCCTGGGAATTGCAATTTTCAAAGTGCATTTTCCAAATCCCAGACGCTGCAAATAGATGACTTTAACGTCGGTTTCGTGAATGACATTTTCCCCTACAATGCCCAGATCGGCAATACCGTCTTGCACATACTCTGGTATATCGTCATCTCGTAAAAAAAGAATTTCGAGCGGAAAATTAGAAACGGAGGAGATTAACGAGCTTTTGTAATTTTCGAAGCTTAACCCACAATTTTTAAGAAGCGCTACAGATTTTTCATTTAATCTACCCGATTTCTGGATAGCTATTTTGAGTGTTTTCAAGTTTTAAAATTTAATCGGACCATCAAATGTTTTAGTATACCTGTTTCACGTAGAAACATACAATTTTCTTATCGCCTCGCAAGGCGATGATGGAAATGTATGTGATGTGTGAATGCGTACATACTATTTATTCCCGATTAAATAGGGCAATGCAAAGATAGCTATCCGGATGAAGAAAAAGAAATTAAATGCTTATATGGGCCATTATTACAAGTAATTGATCGAAATAAGCCTTATTCTGTGCAGTTTTTACTTTGCTACGAGTAACATTTATTCTCGCTGCAACGTATAGAATAAAAAATTATTATATGGGGAAAATTTCTACAAATGCTACTTTAATCTTCTTATTTTTTTCCGCTCTCGTTTTTCAATCATGCGAAGAATCCAAGTCAGATATTGGACGGTTATTGTATAAGGAAACGAAGAATAAAATTTACCAAAACGTTGATTCGGTTCAATACAATCTAATTTTTAAACAAGTTTTATTACAGTCTGAAAAACAGTTAGACAGTACCGGAGTGATAAAAGGCTTTTATGGTAAAAAGTCTAATACAGCATTCTTTATTAAGCAATTTGCCTCCGAAAAAAAACTCAGACAGCTTCTGAAATATTACGGAAATGCCCCCTTACATGGTTTAAATCCCGAACTATTTGACCATGCTAAGTTAAAAGGATTATTAGATACGTTATATGCTCCAAATAAGGTTAAAACTGTTGATGAAGCCTATAAAATTATTGCCCGGGTAGAATTGTTAACTGCCGCTTCTTTAATAAAATATACCAATGCGCTTCAATATGGAACAGTTAATCCTCAGAAAACTTTTTCGCGTTATTATATGAAAACAGCAAGGCCTGATAGCGTTTCGATGGCTAAGGTCTTTGATATTAGCGACTTGAAATCTTATTTGGAACATATTCAACCTCAAGATAAAGCCTATAAAAAATTGCAGGCCGCATTGCATCAGGGTTATGTCTATCCTGGATTAAATAAAGCGGAAACAGAGAAGATTATTAAATTGAATTTGGAGCGTTTGCGCTGGAAAAACAAAAATAACGATGATCGATATGTGTGGGTGAATATTCCCGATTTCGCACTTACGTATTATGTGCACGGGAAATCTGAATTGACGATGAAAGTATGTGTGGGTAAAGCAAAATCCCCTGCGAAATCTGATGTTGATTATGACTCGCCACAAAATCATGAAACCCCTATCCTCAGTAGCACCATCCATACCATTGTGGTTAATCCAACCTGGGGTATTCCGCCAAGTATCGCGTTAAAGGAAACCATGGTTGCCGCCATGAGAAATCCCGGATACTTGTCAAAGAGAAATATTAAAGTTTATTACAAGGGTAAATCGATTCCTTCGGATAGTATTGACTGGAGCACTAAACAAAAATCGCTTTTTCAGTTTGTTCAGGATCCGGGAGCAGGCAATGCTCTCGGTAAAATAAAATTTTTGTTTAATAACTCAAGCAGCGTTTATTTACACGATACACCAAGTAAAGGGACGTTTAACCGTGATAACCGTGCTGTTAGCCATGGCTGTGTACGGGTGCAGCAACCTTTAACTTTAGCTAAAACCATTGTTCGGTCAGAAGGATTATCTCATGCGATAGAAACCGCGTTTAATCAATCTGGTTCGAGATATTTTAATATCCAGGATAAAATACCTGTTTACTTAGATTATATGACCTGTTGGGTAGATGCAAATGGAACTATCCAAATCAGACCTGACGTGTATTCTTTAGACCGGATTCTTTATCGCAAGATGGCTAAATTTATGGCTTAATAAAGAAATTAGATTTCTGTATTAAGTTTTTTATGAGGAAAACCCCTACTTTTGGTTTTTAATGAATTTCCTCTTCCCCGGATTTCTGTTTGCACTTAGTGCAGTTTCTATCCCTATTATTATCCATCTTTTTAATTTCAGAAAATTCCGGAAGATTTATTTTAGCAATGTACAATTCTTAAAAGAAGTAGAGCAAAAAACGTCATCAGGCAAAAAACTGCGAGACCGTTTAATTCTTGCCACCCGGATATTGGCTATAATCTTTCTCGTACTGGCTTTTGCAAAACCTTACATCGCAGGGAAAGAAAGTGTAGCAAGAGAGCAACAAATTGTAAGCATTTATATTGATAATTCTTACAGCATGGAAGCTGTAAACAAAGAGGGCTCGCTATTGGATGAAGCAAAACGTCGGGCGAAGGAAATAGCCAATGCGTATAGCTTGAATGATAAATTTCAATTGGTGACGAATGATTTTGAAGGGAAACACCAGCGATTACTATCCAAAGAAGATTTTATTAATGCGATAGATGAGGTAAAGATCGGTGGTTCTGCCAAAAATTTGCGGCAAGTTATTAACAGGCAAATCGAAATTGTTTCAGGTAAGCCAAATACCCATAAGGTGATATACCTGGTTTCTGACTTTCAAAAAAATATGCTACAATCTGAAACGATTGAACCCGATAGCGCTATCGAGGTTCATTTTATCCGGTTGAAAGCTAATTTATTAGCCAACGTTTCTGTAGATTCTGTTTGGTTTGCTTCCCCAATACACAAACCAGGCGATTCGGAAAAATTGATTGTTCAGTTGCGGAATAATTCGGATGAAAGTACAGACGCTATTCCAATTAAACTTCAGATAAATGGCAGACAAAAGGCTATAGGAAGTATCAGTTTGAAAAAAAGAGCCGTTGGTCGCGATACGCTTTCATTCAGTGGTTTAAGCAGTGGCTGGCAGCAGGGTGAAATTCAGATTACGGATTATCCGGTAATATTTGATGATAAATTCTATTTTACTTTTCACGTTAGGCCAAACATATCGGTTCTGGCAATAAACGAGCGGGACATCAATCCTTACCTTCAGGCCGTGTATCGTGCAGACCCTTTTTTTAATCTGCAGCATGTCTCCTCCGGAAGTGTTAATTATTCACTATTAAACACCCACGAATTGATTATTCTTGATAGCATTAGCGATATTTCTGCCGGTTTAGCTCAACAGTTACAGGATTATGTTAAAAGTGGGGGTAATCTGATGGTGTTTCCTGCATTAACAACTGAGTTTTCGTCGTTGAAAAATTTGTTACAGGGTTTAGGAACAGATATTCCTGAACAAATAGTCAATGCCGAGATGAGAGTGAATTCCATAAACCTTCGCAACACCTTTTTTAAGAATGTATTCGAACAGATTCCAAGAAATATAGCCCTTCCGGTTGCAAAAAAGTACATGCAATTCAGCAACAGGAGCAGAATGGCAAAGCAAAATTTATTGACTCTTCCTGGTGGAAAAAGTTTTTTAAGCCAATACAATTTAGGTAAAGGAAAAGTTTATCTTTTCGCGGTGCCTCTGGATGAAGAGGCGAGTAACCTGGTGCATCATGCTGTTTTTGTTCCGTTAATGTATCAGGCCGCATTTCTTAGCTTACAAGATAACCGCTTATTTTATACACTTGGTCGTGACCAATTTTTGGAAGCCCATAAAATTTCACTTTCGGCAAATCAATCTTTAAAACTAAAAAGAGGAAAATTTGAAACCATTCCCGATTTACAGCAAACAGAAAATTTTACCCGGCTTTATATCGCGGATCAGGTTAGAGAAGAGGGAATTTATCAATTGTTTAAGGCCGATAGCTTAATAGGGGTATTTGCTTTCAATAATGATCGTTCCGAATCAGACCTCAGTTATGCTACGAACGAAGAGTTGGAAACTAAATTTCAGAAAAAGAAAATAGAAATTTTAAATTCTGGAAAAGAACCCCTGCAAAATCTAATAAAAGCAGCTTCATGGGGCACACGATTGTGGAAACTTTGCCTAATTTTAGCCCTGATTTTTCTGGCTGCTGAAATTTTGCTGATCCGCTTTTATAAAACAGCACAAATTAAAGGTTAATCAATGAAAACGATTCTTCTTCAATCTGCTACCATTCTTCATCCCTACTCCAGTTATAACGGTAAAAAAACAGATGTGCTAATTGCTGGCGGTGTAATAACAGAAATTGGTCAGAATTTAAAAATAAAAGAAGAAATGCTTGTCATTGACGCCGAGGGAAAATTCCTTTCTCCCGGATTTTTTGATCTGAACGTAAACTTTGGAGAGCCTGGCTTTGAGCCTGCGGAAGATTTGCAAACCGGTTCTGCTGCTGCCGCCGCCGGAGGTTTTACCGGAGTGGCTGTGCATCCAAACACCCAGCCTCCCATACATTCAAAAGCCGAAGTGGCCTATCTTATTAACAAGGCCAAAGGAAATTTGGTGGATGTTCATGCTTTAGGCTGTATCAGCCAAGATAGAAAAGGGAAAGACCTAGCGGAGCTATACGATATGAAACAAGCCGGGGCCATTGCGTTTACAGATGGCAATCATCCTGTTGCCGATGCAGGCTTAATGAGCAGGGCATTGCTGTACACGAAAGGCTTTGAGGGATTAATTTTTTCGTATTCGGAAGACGAGACACTTGCCGGCAAAGGGAAAATGAATGAAGGCATCGTAAGTACATATTTAGGTATAAAAGGCATTCCTGCGCTTGCCGAAGAACTGATGATTGCCCGGGATATTTATCTGGCTGAATATAATGAGGCGAAAATTCATTTTAGCACTATTTCAAGCGCCAAAAGTGTAGAATTGGTCCGTCAGGCAAAGAAAAAAGGATTGCCGGTAACGTGCGATGTAGCTGCCCATCATTTGGTACTTACTGAAAAAGAATTAGAAGATTTTGATAGCAATTTTAAAGTAAAACCACCGCTTCGAACTGCTGCCGATGCGGCTTCATTGTTAGCCGGTTTAAAGGATGGAACCATAGATGCAATCGTTTCGCAGCACACCCCATACGAGATCGAGTTTAAAAATGTGGAATTTGAGATTGCCGCTTTCGGAATCATCGGCCTGCAAACGGTTTTGCCCTTGTTGGTAAAAGCAGGATTGACTTCGGAGATGATCGTAGAGAAACTGGCGGTAAATCCGCGAAAAATAATAGGGCTTGCTTTGCCGGAAATAAAAGTCGGAGCGTTAGCCAATCTGGTCCTTTTTGATATGCAGGCAGAATGGATATTAAATGAGTATACCAATAGATCAAGATCAGCAAATTCACCATTTTGGGGTCAAACACTTCGAGGTGGAATAGTATTGGTGGCAAACAATAAAAAGGTTTGGCATTCTAAATAAAAAGGTATGGATAAAAAAGTTGAGCGGGCTGCACAGGCCGCCTTGCAAAGTTTCAATCAGATTACCCGGCATTCGGTTGAAGATTTTGATAAGAAAACCAGAATAGTTTTCAATGGCGAAGCTCCATTTATGGTTAAAGTAAAGGCCATGGATGAACTGTTTGATAATGAGCCACAGTTGGAGCCGCTCAGGGAAGTTTTTTTTGATTTACTGATGATTAATTTCTTTGCCGAGGATGTAAAAAAACTGGAAGAAGATTACTTGGAATCGGCAGAATGGGAAGCCATTGAAGAAGAAACATTGGATAGGGGAACGGAACTTTTAAACCTGCTGTTATATTTAAAAGAATGTGAGGATGAAAATATAGAGCCGGAACTTGAAGATTATTTAAAAGAGTTTTTGCTGGTGGATGAAGACGAATTTCAGGACGAACACCGTATTTATGAAGCAGTTATTGCCAACCAGATTTTGATAGAAAGCAGCTATGAAGAAATTGCCCGTGTTGCAGAAAAACTTGATAAATCCTCAGAGATTAAAGAACTATTTTACCCGATGATGAGCTTTTTTCATGAACCAAGCCCTTCTCCGCAATCTATGGATAATTATGCCGCCAATAGCAAAGAACCTGAATTCGATGTGCCGGTATACGCTTTAATAGCAAACTACAATAAACCTTAGTATCAAATGGAAATTTCGCAAAAAGAAATCAGGAAAAAAGCCATCACGAATGGGCTTGTTTTAGGATTGGTTTTATTAGTAATAACGAAAATTTTGCCAGCATATAGTATTGCCTATTCCAAATCTTTTTGGGTAATTATTCTTTTACCCATAATTTTCATGTGTGTGGTTGTTCCACTAATTGCCGCATATTTTTCTTTTCATCTTAGAAAGCAACTGGGAGGATATTGGCTATTTAGACAGGCAACCACCGGAATATTTCTGATGTTTTTTACCGCCTATATTATTTCAACCACAGGTAATTATGCCTTTGGAAAATTTGTAGCTCCTGGTATAGACGAAAAAATGAAAAAAAGTTTAATTACTGGGACTACCGAAATGATGGAAAATCAAGGTATGGATCAGGAGCAAATAGATAATAAAATAGCCGAGATTGAAAATCAATTTGCTACAGGGCAGGAAATAAGTGCGGGAGGAATTATTAGGGGAATCGCATTTGCTATTATTATTGTTTTTGTTGCAGCCTTAATTTTTGCTGCTATCTTTAAAAAAGATCCACCGCTTTTTACTTCACATACCGAAGAACAGCCCCAATAGGGATACCTAAATCATAATTAAACAACCGGAATACAGCTATTTTTATATCCGGTTATTTTCATCAAATTTGCACGTTTATATGAAATCAGATTCTGGATATTTGTTTCACATCTCATAATTTATCTCTCAAAATCTTAAATGGATATATCTGTAGTTGTACCTTTATATAACGAAGCCGAATCCTTGCCCGAATTGACCGACTGGATAAGCAGGGTGATGGAGTCGCACAATTTCTCCCACGAAATTATATTGGTAGATGATGGCAGTGATGACAATTCGTGGGAAGTTATCGAAAAACTGAAATCAGAAAATCCGCATATCAATGGGATAAAATTTCGTCGTAATTACGGAAAGTCGGCAGCCTTAAACGTAGCTTTTGAAGCTTCACATGGAAAAGTGGTCATCACTATGGATGCCGACTTGCAGGACAGTCCTGATGAAATACCCGAACTGCATCGTCGCATAACAGAAGAAAAGCTCGATCTTGTTTCCGGCTGGAAGAAAAAACGCCATGACCCCATAACTAAAACGCTGCCTACCAAACTTTTTAACGCAGTAACACGTAGCATGTCCGGCATTCGTAACCTGCACGATTTTAATTGTGGACTGAAAGCCTATCGTAGAGAAGTGGTTAAAAGTATAGAGGTTTACGGCGAGATGCACCGCTATATTCCGGTAATAGCTAAGTGGGCCGGATTTAAAAATATTGGTGAACAGGTGGTGGAGCATCGAGCCAGAAAATACGGCAAAACTAAGTTTGGGTTTAGTCGTTTTGTAAACGGCTTTCTTGATTTGCTTTCCATTTTCTTTGTAGGGAAATTCGCCAAACGCCCTATGCATTTCTTCGGAACAATGGGGGTATTAAGCTTTATGGGGGGGCTTGGAATAACCATCTGGCTCATTACCGACAAGCTGATTGATATTGCTCATAACGTAAAATACCGCAATGTTACCGATCAACCTTTGTTTTATATTGCTTTGGTAGCCATTATTGTTGGATTTCAATTGTTCCTTACCGGTTTTATTGCTGAGCTGGTTTCGCGTAATGCGCCCGAAAGAAATGCCTATCAAATAGAAAAAACAATATAATTATATGATAATTGGTCAATATGCAAATTTGCTAGTTTTTAGCTTATTCATTT
>JANWIB010000005.1 GCA_025450155.1 Sphingobacteriaceae bacterium | reverse complement strand
AATTTCAGTATATAATGCTTCAGCTTTAGCTATATTTTCTTTATGAATTTCGGCTACACCGCCTTTAGATTGCAGCCATCGCAAATTAAGCATAGATACATAGATTGAAAATACGGGTGGCGTATTGTACATGGAGCCTCCTTCAATATGTACTTTATAATCAAGCATGGATGGAATTTTACGATCCACTTTTCCCAATAATTCATCTTTTACGATAACCAGGGTAACACCCGCCGGGCCCATGTTTTTTTGAGCTCCCGCATAAATCAACCCAAAATCGGCAACATTGATGGGCCTACTGAAAATATCAGAAGACATATCGCAAACTACAGGAACGGGTGATTTTGGAAACTGATGAAGTTCGGTTCCGTAAATGGTATTATTTGATGTGCAATGAAAGTATACGGCATCTGTAGGGATTACAAAGTCTTTTGGTATATAGGTGTAATTATCTTCTTTAGATGATGCTACTACATCTACCGTACCAAAGAATTTAGCCTCTTTAATCGCTTTATTCGCCCAAACACCAGTATCGAGATAAGCGGCAGTCTGATTACTGCTTAAAAGATTCATCGGCGCCATGGCAAATTGTAAACTGGCACCTCCCTGCAGTAAAACAACCGAGTATCCTTTCGGAACATTCAACAATTCTTTAACCAGTCGAATTGTTTCATCAACAACAGCTTCAAATTCAGGTGTTCTGTGCGAAATTTCAAGAATGGATAAACCGGTTCCATTGAAATCTAGAACTGCCTGAGAAGCTTGTTTGAATACTTCTTGAGGTAAAATACAAGGGCCTGGACCAAAGTTACATTTCATTTTTGTTTGATTTAAACTGTGTTCAAAAATAAAAGAATTCTAAATAATTACTCATTTTTATTTGATTTTTGCAACGATTTTAAAATTTAGTTGCCGAGATGTTAAATAATTTGGAATTGCATACTGGTAATTATTTACATCTTTTATCCAGAGATAGGATACTGTATTGTTAATATTCAGCAAGTTAAAAATCTCTGCATAGAATATTAAAGAACTAAAGGTCTTTTTTAAGAAATCAGGCTGTTTTTTGCTGCGGCTATCCATTACATCTTTTGAAAAACCAATATCTACACGCTTATAGGCTGGTATATTAAAAACATCCTGATAACGTGCTGTTTGAGGGGGCCCAATTGGCAGTGCCGATCCATAAAGCAAATTCAAATGCACTTTATATGTCGGACTATTTAAAAGACGATCCTGGAAAAAGGCTGAAAAGTTAATACGCTGGTCGGTTGGACGTTTTAGATATCCAGGTTCAATGCGTACAGAACTGCCGAATTCATCTTTTTTAAAATAAAAATCACCTTTAATATCTTCTTCTGCCTTCATCAGAGATAGTCGAAAAATTGAGGTTAAATCTTTTACAAATTCTCCGCTTAAACTAATATCTGCCCCCACTGCATAGCCTTTAGCTTGCTGATCGGCATAATATCGTATTCTCAGGTTTTCTATCTTATAGGGTATTAAACGGCTAAGGTGTTTATAATACGCTTCAACAGAAAGTTTCATTGGTCGCTCTTTAAAAGCCTTAAAAGAATAGTCAAGACCCGAAAGAATATGTAAAGAACGCTGCGCCCGGCTTTGCTGATTTAAGCTGCCATCATAGTTTCTTAATTCTCTATAAAAAGGTGGCTGATAGTATATGCCTGAAGAAAAACGCAGCGATAAATTATCGTTCGCTTTATATAACAGACTAAATCTTGGGCTTATTAATAGTTCATCCGTAAACGAATGGTAATTGGCTCGTATACCCCCCGTAAATGTAAATTTTTGAGACACATTCATCGTATTTTGAAAATATGCCGTAACGATATTAGGGTTGATCTTATTTGAGGCATTAATTACATCCCCAAATTCAAAAGAACCGGTGTTAGCAGGCAAGGTATATCCGGCTGAATCAATCAACCTGAACTCGTTGAGTTTATCGCTTATCTCATTATGTTGAAAACGTCCTCCCCATTGATAATATGAGTGTTTTTTTTGAAGAGCGACTTTAATTTCTGTACTATACAATTGCGTATTCAAGGTATTTCTGGCATGTTCAACATAACCGCCTATTCCACGATTTATGGGAATATTATTCAATTCAGGGTCGGAAAGCCCAGAATCAAATTCGGAGAATATATAATTACCCTCAATATCAAAGGTTTCTTCTTCTGAATTATTAAAAACTGAATTGATCCATTTCAACTGAAACAGTTCCGATGGTTTATATTGTGCTATAAAAGCACCGTATAGAGAACGATAACGATCTATTTCCTGCCCTTCGTAACTAATATTTAATCGCAACAGCTGATCAAAGGTGCCAAAAGTTGTCTGTCTTTCTGTGGGTACCAACCCAAATTTAGCCAGGTTATATCCACCAAAAAAAGATAAGGCTATTCTTGGTGCCACATCTTTTTGGTAAAATATTTGCAAATCATAAAAATCCGGACGGTAACTACCTCTTATTTCTTGAGTATTTAGTATACTTTTATTTGATTTATTTCGAAACCCCAAAAGGAGAAAATCAGTTTTTCTGGGTATTTTGACTGTTCCGGAAAAACCAATAAGACCGGCGGAAAGAATTGTTTGTATAGAATCAGGTCGCCCGTACTGTACATCTAAAACCGATGAGAGTTTATCGCCATATTGGGGATTAAACCCCCCGGCAGAAAAGGCAGCATTCTGTACTAATTCTGGATTTATAAAACTCAGACCCTCTTGTTGCCCATTTCTAACCAATAAGGGGCGATAAATTTCTACATCATTAATGTAAACAAGGTTTTCATCAAAATTTCCTCCACGAACGGCATATTGCGAACTTAATTCGTTATTAGCAGACACACCAGGCAGGGTTTTAAGGATGGATTCAAAATTACCAGAAACTGAAGGAAGAGCTTGTGCACCTCTGAGGTTAATATTTTGCATATTTCCGGTCTGACTGTTATCTGCAGAAACAACTACTTCATCTAAAGATTGAATTGATTTTTTTAAAATAACATCCTGCTTCAAAATAAGTGCATTCGATTTTTCTATAAACACGGTTTGAGGAACATGCCCAATCAAACTATAGGAAATTAAAATACTATCTATCCGGGTTTTGATAATATATTCGCCCTTGAAATTGGTCATTGTTGTGCTTTTGCCAATTCTTACAGTTACACCTGCTAATAATTCATTCTGTTCGTTCTTAACTATTCCCGTAACAGTAACTTTATTTTGGGCATAACCCGTACTGAATACGAGGGTAAGTAACAGGAACAAAAAAAATTTCATCAATTTTATACTTGAATAACTGCCGGGGATATACTTTTAAGCTTGGCAATAGCCTGAATGGGATTAGCTGAAGCAAAAACAAAATTACCGGCAACCAAAACATCGGCACCCGCCTTTAATAAGGGTAGTGCATTCTGGCCGCTTACCCCTCCATCTACCTGAATTAATAAATTTGCATTCTTTTGCGTAGCTAATTGCCTAACCTGGCGAACCTTTTGATACGTCTGTTCAATAAATTTTTGCCCTCCAAATCCAGGATTTACCGACATGATCAAAACCAAATCAATATCTTCAATAACATTTTCGAGAACGTTTACCGGAGTGTGAGGATTTAACGCAATACCCGCTTTGCAACCCAAATCTTTTATGGCATGAACGGTACGATGCAAATGCGTACATGCTTCGTAGTGTACGGTAATTATATCCGCTCCTGCTTTTTTAAACTGTTCCAGATACCGATCGGGATCTACAATCATTAAATGAACATCCAGCGGTTTTTTTGCGTATTTCGCGATAGCTGTTAGAACCGGGAAACCAAAAGAAATATTAGGCACAAATACGCCATCCATAATATCAATATGAAACCAGTCGGCCTGGCTGCTATTAATCATTTGTACATCATGTTGAAGATTAGCAAAATCGGCCGATAATATGGAGGGAGCAATGAGGTGTTTCATGATTTCAAAGATAAGGAAACGGTTGTAGTTAAGTTATGTATTCTTGCCTTGCTCCAGTAATTTTTTAATTTTCTCTAAGGCAATAACATCTATTTGGTCTTTGGATCGGTTAGTAGCTTTTTTAGCGTCTAACAAATGATTAATATGAAGAAAGGGCACTTCTATATTATAAATTTGAGCCATCGAAGCGAGATCTAAACATTCATCGAACGTATATTCCTCTAATCCCTTTAACTCCGTCATTACATCTAATCGAAGTCCATTATTTAAATGAAAATACGTCCAGCCCGGAATGAATTGCATTCTCTCAATCGGTTCAAAATCCCCTAAACCATAATCCTTAAAAGCATGTCGCAGACGTTGCCTATTCTCTGTGGTATCTTTGATCCAAATATCAATATCTTCTGTAGTACGTTGATAACCATGCAAATTTAGAGCTACACCTCCAACCATGATATATTTTACCTGGTTTTTATTAAGGGATTCCCAAAGACGAAGCAGCTCCTCATCAAAAACGTCCATAGAAAATTCTGAGGTTATTTATTGGGAAAAGATTTATGAGTAATAGTAGCGCTTCGAAGCATGATATTTAACTTCATCAGCTTGGTCATCATTTCAAAACGCTCGGTATAACTACGGCTCAAAGCATCTTTAATTAAATCATTTTCTGCTTTATTGTAGTCTGGAAGTGGCTCTTCTAAGATGTTTTTTTTCTCTTCTTTCATGAGAAATTATACCTGTTACTTTTACTTAATGCAATTTACTACAAAAATCCTGCCAATCAAAATAAGGATTGACAACACAAAAGCCGCTAAAAAAGCGGCTTTTTTGTTATTGCGGTTGTTCTGTTGAACTTGGCGAAGCTGGAGTACCTTCCTTTTCTTCGGGCTTTGGCGGGCGTGGCAAAAGCGCTTTCCGTGATAACTTTAACTTACCCTGTTTGTCAACATCAAGAAGTTTAACGCGAACCTCATCTCCTACCTGGAAAATCCCCTCCATTGATTCGTAGCGTTTCCAGTCAATTTCTGAAATGTGTAACAATCCATCTTTACCAGGCATAATTTCAACGAAAGCGCCAAATGGCATAATGGATTTTACTTTTCCTTCATAAATTTCACCTACTTCAGGTCTGGCAGCTATACCTTTGATACGGGCAACAGCTTGATCAATGGCTGCTTTGTTATCAGCAAAAATTTCAACAATACCCTGATTATCTTTCTCTTCAATAGCAATAGTT
>JANWIB010000004.1 GCA_025450155.1 Sphingobacteriaceae bacterium | reverse complement strand
CGTATTCCTATCGAATTTGATAGCCAGTGTTATCACCCTGTTTCTTTTGTTGCCGGAGTTGATGAAGTTGAAGCTTCGCTTAGAATGGCACATGCTAAAAGAGATGTTAATCTATAGCTTCCCGATATTGATTGCTAATATTTCTTTCATCATTAATGAAAATATTGACAAGATATTTTTAGGTAAGCTGTTGCCGGCTAATAGCAGCGCCCAGGAAGTTGGGATATATGGGGCATGTAGTAAAATAGCTATTTTTCTGAGTATCGCTGTTCAGGCTTTTCGGTTAGGGGCCGAGCCTTTTTTCTTTAGCCATGCTAAAAATAAAAACGCTGGTGAGGTTTATGCCCGCATCATGAATTACTTTATTATTGCTGTTTCCCTGGTTTTTGTGGCGCTTGTAGCAAATGTTGAACTATTGAAATACTTTATCAAAGGAAAAGATGAAGTGCAGCAGATGCTCTACTGGTCCGGGCTTAAAATTGTTCCCATTCTGCTTTTCGGGTACATCAGTTTAGGCATTTATATGAACCTATCCATTTGGTATAAACTATCTGATCAAACCCGGTATGGTTTATATATTTCCGGGATTGGCGCCCTTGTTACCATTATCCTGAATGTTATTTTTATTCCCAGGTATAGCTATATGGCTGCCGCCTGGGTATCACTTACGGCTTATGTAACTATGATGGTACTTTCGTATGTTTTAGGGCAAAAAAATTACCCCATTCCTTATAATCTTCGTAAAAATTTAGCATATCTTGTATCTTCCATACTGCTGGTTGTGTTAGCGTTTATTGGTTTTAATAGAAATCCTATATGGGGGAATATCCTTTTAGTGTTATTTGTTACGGCAGTAGTATTTTTTGAAAAAAAAGAATTTAAACTATTATTAAAGAGAAAATGATTATTCGAGTAATAAACAAATCCGCTAACCAATTGCCTGCGTACGAAACCATATTTTCTGCGGGTATGGATGTAAAAGCATTTTTGCCCGAAGGCGATATAACTATTAAACCTTTTCAACGTATACTTATTCCAACAGGCTTGTTTATAGAGTTGCCAAAAGGCCACGAAGCTCAAATCAGGCCCAGGAGCGGATTGGCTTTGAAATATGGTATAACTGTGTTAAACTCTCCCGGTACTATCGATGCCGATTATCGTGGGGAAGTAAAAATTTTGTTGATCAATCTGTCGGATGTAGATTTTAACGTTCAATCAGGAGATCGGATAGCGCAAATGATTATTGCCAAACACGAGCAGGTAAGCTGGGAAGAAGTGGAATTGTTAACAGAAACCGCCAGAGGGGCGGGTGGTTATGGCCATACGGGAATTTAAAGATGTATAAAAAGTTAATCTACCTGATACTACTTTTATCAAATCTTGGTTTTGCACAACAAAAGGCAGAAAATTCTTTTGTAATAGTTGCTGGTAAAACACTTAGCCAGGCCGATAGTAACCTGGTTAAAGAATGGTTTTTTGAGGGACTTAAAGCAAAAGCTATTCAAAATACCGAATTAGCAACAGAGTATTTTAAACGGGTGCTTACGTTAGATCCTGCTAACCATGCTTCTTTGTATGAACTGGCTAATATTTACCACGCTCAAGATTTAGATGAAGAAGCCGAACAATATTCGCGTGAAGCGGTAACTGTAAATCCTGATAATGAGTGGTATTGGCTCTTACTGGCAGATGTGTATAAAAAAAATAAAAATTATTCTCAACTGGCAATAGTTTTTAACGAATTAATAAATCTTAAACCCGGAGAGAGAGATTATTATTACGACAAGGCGAATGCCTTACTGCGGCTCGAAAAGGTAAATGAAGCACAACAGGTATATAATGAAATAGAAAAACGCTTTGGTTCGAGCGAGGAATTGTCTTCAGAACGACAGCGCCTTTATTTAAAACAAGGTAAATCAGACCAGGTAATTTCTGAAATTGAAAAGCAGATAAAAGCCCACCCGGATGATATAGAATATTATTTACAACTTGCCGAGCTTTATGCCAATGATAAAAATACAACTAAGGCATTAGAAGTATTGCAAAAAGCAAAGTCTATTGATCCGGGTAATGCTTATATCCGGCTTACCCTTTCAAGTGTTTATCAGGCAGCGGGTAAAAAAGCTGAGGCTTTTATCGAACTTAAAGCAGCTTTTTCAAATCCAACGCTAAATATTGATTCAAAAGTTAGAATACTATTATCCTACTTTCCCCGCTTCTCCGAAGCCTCATCACGTACAGAAGCAGAAGAATTAGCTTCTATACTAACCAAAGCCCATCCAACAGATGCAAAATCATTTTCCATTTATGGCGATGTACTTTTCCAACAAAACAAATTGACAGAAGCAAAAGCGGCTTACCAGCAAGCGGTGAAACTTAATAACCAGGTTTATCTGATATGGGAGCAATTGTTGCGAATAGAAATCAGTACTTCTGATTTTGAATCTGCAAGTACAGATGGCGAAGAGGCGTTGACTGTATTCCCCAATCAGGCACCTTTGTATTTTTACACCGCCATCGCCTACAACCAGCAACAAAAATCTGAAAAAGCCATAAATTATTTAAAAAATGCAGCAAACCTTGAAACGGAAGATAAAGAAATGCTGGGACAGATTTATTCGGGTTTAGGCGATGCCTACAATGCGATAAAAAAATTTAATGAATCTGATCAGGCGTATGAAAAAGCGCTTCAGTATAATGAAAATAATAGCTACACCTTAAATAATTATGCCTATTATTTATCGCTAAGAGGGCAAAATCTCGAAAAAGCAGCACAAATGTCAAAGCGTTCTAACGAATTAGAACCCGGTAACCCTTCATTTCAGGATACGTACGCATGGGTGTTGTTTAAACAAAAAAACTATAAAGAAGCCCGTACTTGGATGGAAAAGGCAATGAACAGTAATGAGGTCAACGATGTCCAGGCTGAACATTATGGAGATATATTGTTTTTTATGGGAGAAAAAGATTTAGCGCTGAAACAATGGGAAAAGGCCAAAGAGTATGGATCTAAATCACAAAAATTAGAAAGGAAAATTAATGAAAAGAAATATTTTGAATAAATTCTTGATGTTCATAGCTGTTATTACTATCATAGCAGCTTGTAAAGCAAAAAAAGAAGTTGCAACAGCATCCTCCACAAGTGCTGTTTCCTCTAAAACCACGCTTCTTAAAAGCATCCGAAATCAACAAGTAGATTTTAATACGCTTTCTATAAAAGCTAAGGCAAGCTTATCTATTGACAATAAGGACAACGATGTTTCTATGAATATCCGCATTAAAAAAGATGAGCTTATTTGGATTAACGTGATTGTTTTTCCAGGTATTGAAGTTGCCCGGGCCTTAATTACACCAGATAGTATTAAGATTATGAATAAGGTGGAAAATGAATACACTGCAAAACCCTTTAGCTTTATTCATGAATTTGCCAACGAGCAAATAAATTTTAAAACCTTGCAGGCTATGTTGATTGGCAATTGCGACCCTGAATTTATTTCAGAAAGAGGAAAAAACGATATCGGCGTATTAAATAGCCAGCCGATATTGGTTGGAAACCTTAATGGCTTAGCTTATCGGATCACGTTTAATCCCGATTATAAAGTAGCACAAACCAATTTAAATGATGACCGGGCTAATCAGAATTTAACTGCTGCTTATTCCGACTTTCATCCCGTGTCCGACTTGGTTATTCCGCATTCAATCGGTATCCAATCAATGGCAAATAATAAAAATGTAGGTATTGATTTGAAATATAACCAGGTGGGAGTAAATGAGATTCTTGATTTTCCCTTCAGTGTGCCCAAAAGGTTTACTGTAAAAAATTAATTAAATAGATTTGCTTCCATGAATTTTAAAAAGCTATTCATTTTTTTAGCCATACTATGTTTTACAGGCCAGGCATTTGCACAAAGCAGCGCAGAGTTGAAAAGGCGCAAGGAAGCCCTTACCCGTGAAATTGAAATGCTGAGAAGCAGTCTGAGTAAAACCTCCAGCAGTAAACGCCTATCACTAAAGCAAATCAATGCACTCAATGCGCAGATCCGCCTTCGCGAAAAAAAAATACAGACGATAAACTCTGAAGTGCGGCTTCTTGACAACCAGATATCCGAGAATACTAATACCGTCCATTCGCTACAAACTCAACTCAATAAACTAAAAAAAGAATATGCGGGAATGGTTCTTTTTGCATTTCGTAACCAAAGTGCTTACAGTAAAATGATGTTTGTGTTTGCCTCTAAAGATTTTAACCAAGCCTATAAACGGTTAAAATATTTGCAACAATTTGGCGAATACCGTAAAAAACAAGCCAAATATATCCAGGAAACACAGAAGGATTTGGGGATAAAAATTGTTGAATTAGACCAAAATAAAAAAGAAAAAAACAACTTACTTCAAGACCAGGAAGAAGAGAAAGTAACTTTAGGAAAAGAAAAAAATAACCAATCTAAAGTGCTCAGTAATTTGAGCAAGCAGGAAAAACAATTAAAGCAGGAACTCACTAAAAAACAACAAGAATCTGCCCGACTAAACCGGGCGATACAAAACGCTATTACTCGCGAAATTGAAGAAGCAAGAAGAAAAGCGGAAGAAGAAGCCCGGATTGCCGCAGCAAAAGCTAAAGCCGAAAATCGGGATGTTCCGGTAACCAAACCCATTGCAAAAGGTTCCAGCATTCTTTCGGCAACTCCAGAATCGGCTAAATTATCTTCAGACTTTTTAAGCAGCCGGGGCAGTTTACCATGGCCCGTTTCGGTAGGCACTATTGTAGAGGGTTTTGGAAGCCACAGTTATGGCGTAAACGTAAAAGTAGAGAACAACGGTGTAGATATAAAAACCAATGAAGGCTCAGCAGTGCGGGCTGTATTTTCTGGCGAGGTAAGCACTGTGCAAAATATTGGGGGTATGTATGCGATTTTGATCAGACACGGGGAGTATTTTACTGTATATTCCAACCTAAAGTCTGTCAATGTCTCTAAAGGTCAAAAAGTAAATCTGAAACAGACTATTGGTACTGTAATTACTGATCCAACAGACGGAACTACTCAGTTGCATTTTGAGGTAAGAAAAGGGGCTGCACCAATGAACCCAGAGAGCTGGTTGGCCAATTAACAGAGTTGACTTTGATGGGTTTAAGAAATATATCTTTAATAAGTCTATTGCTTATTTCTAATCTTCTGTATGCCCAGCATCCTAATGATCGGTGTGCCACCGCTTTTATGCTGGCTTCCAACTATTGCTCGGCTGACGCTGCATTTAGTACTATTACAGCTATAGACAATGGTATTCCGGCCCCCGCTTATTGGCAACCTCACACGCCAACAGGTGGAAAAGACGTTTGGTTTAAATTTACAGCTCTTGCTTACGATGTTACTATCGTTGTAAACGGAAATGTGGCCGGAGCTGGTACGCTGGAATATCCCTTAGTTGCGCTTTACGAAACCGACTGTAATACTTATACCCCATTGCCCGGGAATTTTTCTACTGTGGGTAATCTGGCTAACTTTAGCAAAGGCCAGCTTACTATTGGTAAAGAATATTATATCCGCGTTAGTGCGGCTAATAATCAATCGGGTACATTTAAACTCTGTGTCAATAACTTCAATTCTGTTAACCCCGGACAAGATTATCTCGACGCGGCTTTACTTTGCTCTAAAGCAATGGTTACAGAAACTGCTATAGCGGGGGGAGGACTTGACCCATGGGAACCTTGGGGCACTTGTTTAGGCGGGATGGAGTCAAATACAGCCTGGTACAAATGGGTGGCGGCAAACAACGGAACCCTTACCTTTACCATTACTCCTACCGTTACTACAGATGATATTGATTTTGTACTTTATGATTTGGGCACAGTGGATGACCCTTTTGCCATTTATGATGTAACAAATGTAATCCGGTGTGCAGCAGGCCATGGTGTCAATAATACAACTTGTCCAACAGAACCTATCTATTATAAAACTGGTCTTGATTTCGGAGAAATAGATATATCAGAGCCCGGAGGTTGTGGCTTTGGACAAAATGGTAAAGTTAAGTACATAGATATGCAGCAGGGGCATTATTATGCATTACTAGTAAGTAACTTTTCGAGTGCTAATCATGGTTTTACTATAGAGTTTGGCGGAACCGGCGAATTTGAACAATCCAAAGCTGACTTTGATATGGTAAAGAATAATCCTTGTCAGCCCAATCAAAGTTATACGTTTACTAATCGGTCTGTAAAGTCTAGTACTTTAAAATGGAGCTTCGGTAAAGATGCCAATATTCCTTCTTCAGATCTTCCCGGGCCTCATACCGTAACTTATTCCTCTTCGGGTACCAAAACGGTAGTATTAGAAGCCATTACCGAGCAAGGCTGTTTTACCGTAGCCAGTAAAACCTTTGATTATGATGCAAGCGTTACCCCGGTTCAGAAGATTACACTAAAACATCCTGTAGATTTTTGTGCTAAAACAACTATTGATTTAGAGACAGAAAATAAGCCTAACACGAATTATGTTTGGACGGGGCCAAATGGCTTTAGTGCATTTGGTGCTTCCGTATCAGTTCCAATAAAAGGGCCTGAAGCAGCGGGTGAGTATAGCTTGATAGCTTCGCAGGGAAGTTGCGTTGCCGATCCGGTAATTATCAATATTCCGTTATTCTATAAACAACCCATTGCCGCTTTTTCTACTCAACCGGATATTCCGGTGCAATTGCCTAATCCTATTGCTATTCGATTTTTTAATCAATCAGAAGATGCCGATACATTCGTATGGGATTTTGGTGATGGCCAAACCTCTACCGAAAGAAATCCCACACACGAGTATAACACAGAGGGCGAATTTGATGTTACTCTTAAGGCTATTAAAAGCGATGTCTGTCAAACCGCTATATCAAAAGGAAAATACATTATTTACGAAAAGAATTCCATTTTTATTCCGAATACGTTTACCCCCAACGGTGATAATATCAACGATGAATTTGTTGTTGCCATAAATAATCTGATTTCTTACCGCATAAAAATTTTTAATCGATGGGGAGACTTATTATTTGAATCAAAATCCATTTCCGATAATTGGAATGGCATGCATAAAGGTGAATCTCTGCCAATAGGGACCTATTATTACGTTATTGAAATAGTAAATTTAAATAGGCAATCTATACGAAAATCTGGTTCAATTAGTATTATACGATGAGCAGATAGAATAATAAATTGTTGTGAAAAGCACTATGAAAATTGCGTATATTTGTAATCTCAATTAATTGATTTATAATGCAGAATGCAGTGTTGTTGTTTTTAAACATCGGAACTCCGGAACTACTGGTAATTTTGTTTGCAGTTTTGTTATTATTTGGGGGAAAGAAGTTACCGGAATTGGCTCGTGGATTAGGAAAAGGCATCCGTGAATTTAAAGATGCATCCGATGGCGTAAAACGGGAAATTCACCGGAATATAAATGCGGTGAACGAAGACCTTACTGTAGATACCAATACCAAAGAAAGTAAACCGTCTGAGCCAAATCAGGCATAAACTAATTAATTATGTTAAGTTCAATTTTATTAATTGGATTAGGAACGCCAGAAATTATCTTAATTATTGTTGCCATCCTGATTCTGTTTGGAGGAAAGAAAATTCCTGAATTAATGCGTGGAATGGGAAAGGGTGTAAAAGAATTTAAAGATGCTCAGAATGGTGATAAACCTGCCGACCAAAACGACGATCAAAAAAATAATTAATTAGGTAACTATCGCATTAAAAAACCTCATGTGATACCACACATGGGGTTTGTCATTTCTAAAGAAACGCTCTCACGGCATGGAATTAGCCCCTGCATTAAACACTATCCAATCTCAGTTAAAAGAAGGTCAATTACACCTTCCAAAATTGGTAGCGCATTATTTGCAGAGAATAAAATCGCATGCTCACTTGAACGCTTTTGTTGAGGTTTTTGAAGAAGAAACAAAGCAAAAATCGTTAGAAATTCAGGCTAAAATTTCCAACGGAACAGCCGGAAAATTAGCCGGAATGATTATCGGTATTAAAGATAATATTTGTTATCGGAATCACCGGGTTTCGGCAGCTTCTAAAATCTTAGAAAATTATACTTCTGTTTATTCCGCTACAGTAGTAGAACGCCTTCTGGCCGAAGACGCCATTATCATCGGAAGATTAAATTGTGATGAATTTGCTATGGGTGGGTCCAATGAGACTTCGTATTACGGGCCTGTTCGGAATTTTGCAGATTCGGATCATGTTTCGGGAGGGTCTTCTGGCGGTTCAGCAGTAGCAGTTCAGGCAGGCTTATGTATGGCTGCTTTAGGAACAGACACCGGAGGGTCTATAAGACAACCTGCCGCGTTTTGCGGTGTTATAGGCTTAAAACCCACCTATGGCAGGGTGTCGAGACATGGAATTATTGCGTTTGCTTCGTCTTTTGATCAGGTTGGCCCCATAACCCGTTCTATCGAAGATGCTGCCCTAATATTGGAAGTTATTGCCGGAACAGACCAATATGATAGTACCTTATCTACTGCAGCAGTACCGTCATACACGCAGCAATTAAAAACTTCCGGGAAGAAAAGGATTGCCTATTTGCCTGAAACTTTATCTGCCGAAGGTTTAGACACGGAGATAAAAGCAGTTACCGAAAATGCCATACAAAAACTCCGGGATGAAGGACACGTCGTTGAGCCGGTTTCTTTTCCATATTTAGATTATGTAATTCCGGCATATTATATTCTCACTATGGCCGAGGCTTCATCGAACCTGGCCCGATATGATGGGGTGCATTACGGTTACCGCAGCCCAAATGCTACAGATTTAGAATCTACTTATAAAAAATCTCGTTCTGAAGGATTTGGTCCAGAAGTAAAGAGACGCATTATGCTTGGATCCTTTGTTTTAAGTGCAGGCTATTATGATGCTTATTATGCTAAAGCACAAAAGGTAAGACGCCTAATAAGTGAAAAATTGGACTATATACTTCAAAATCACGATTTTATTTTAATGCCCACAACCCCGGCACCGGCATTTAAAATAGGCGAAAAACTGGATGATCCAGTTACCATGTATCTGGCCGATATTTTTACTGTACAAGCATCTTTAGCCGGTATTCCGGCAATTTCTTTGCCTGTGGGCAATAACTCTAAAAACCTGCCAGTAGGATTACAGTTTTTAGGAAAGCGTTTTGGCGAGGCGGAATTATTGGCCTTTTCAAACTATTTTTTGAACATATCTGGAACATAGCACTTTATAAATCGTAGAAGAGGGACTTTTAGATTTAAAGGCTATGCGTCAAAATAAATGCAATATGATGAGAAAAATTATGGCTACAGCCATTTTTGCGTTTTTATTTAGCAGCACTATGGCCTCTAAGGTCGAAAGTGCTAATATAGAAACCTATTACAAAGCGTCAGATACGATAGATGCTGCTCAACAATTAATTTTTAAAGAGCGACTAAGTGCTATACAGAAAATAGTACCATTAGATTATAACGAGTTTGTGCATAATTATATTACTATTCTTTCCTCAAAAGGTAAAGAGAAAATAGCAAGAGCATTAGGCCTTTCAAAATATTATTTTCCAATTTATGAGAAGATATTTAGAGAAACGGGTATTCCGGAAGAGATTAAATTTTTATCTGTAGTAGAGTCATCACTAAATCCTCAGGCGGTCTCGCGAGTAGGAGCTACCGGTTTATGGCAGTTTATGTACACTACCGGTAAAGTTTATGGTTTAACTATAGATGCCTGGGAAGATGAGCGTAAAAACCCTGTAGCTGCCAGCTATGCTGCCGCGGCTTATCTTCGTGATGCATATAAAGAGTTCGACGATTGGCTACTGGCTATTGCATCTTATAACTGTGGTAAAGGTGGCGTACTAAGAGCTATTGCCAAAGCTGGTGGCCAGTATAATTTTTGGGCCATAAGACCCTTTCTTCCCAAAGAAACTCAAAACTATGTGCCAGCCTTTATCGCCACTGCATATGCTATGAATTATTCCAAATTGCATAATATAAATCCGAAGGATGCAAATTTTACGATTCAGACAGAGATGGTTCAGTTAAATAGCCAGATATCACTGGAAAGCATTGCTAAAGCTACCAATATAGATATAGAGGAGCTGAGTATTTTGAATCCATCCTATCTCAAAAAAATAATTAATGCTTCTCCTACGGCGCCTAAATCGCTTGTTATCCCGGTACTGGATAAAAGTGTTTATGAGGCACTTTATGCAGTAATAAATACTGGTGGAAAAGCTGTATTCGCTTCTCAAAATATTACCCCGGCTCCTAAAAATAATCCCCTATATTATAAAGTTAAACTTGGAGATAAACTGCTTGATATTGCTACTAAACACAATATTGAAGTGCAGGATATTAAAGTATGGAATAATATAAAACGAGGGTTAATTGTTCCGGGGCAGGTATTACGGGTTTCGGAAACAGAAGCTACGTTATTAAAAGCATCGAAATATTTTACTTATCGTGTTCAACCTGGCGATACGCTCTTAAAAATTGCCACAAAGTTTGTGGGCACCACCGTATCCGGACTAAAAGTTGTAAACGGCCTGGCTGGAAAAGAAGTAAAGCCTGGTACACTTTTAAAGATCGTAAAAGGTTAGCAACGCTTTTTGGGGAGTATTTTTAATTACCACTTCTATAAAAGAATTGTAATTTTGGCCCCACCAATCAGTTATTAGATGAGTAAATTGAACAGGAAGCAGGACGCTTTAGATTATCATTCTCAAGGCCGTCCCGGCAAAATACAAGTACTACCCACTAAACCCACCAATTCTCAACGCGATCTCTCTTTAGCCTATTCTCCTGGTGTAGCCGAACCGTGTTTAAAGATTGCCGAAAACGTTGATGATGTATATAAATATACTGCAAAAGGTAATCTGGTTGCTGTTATCAGTAATGGAACAGCCGTTTTAGGATTAGGCGATATTGGTCCCGAAGCTGGAAAACCGGTAATGGAAGGTAAAGGTCTTCTGTTTAAAATATTTGCTGATATTGATGTTTTCGATCTCGAATTAGATACCAAAGACGTGGATGAGTTTGTAAGGATAGTGAAAGCTTTACAACCAACCTTTGGAGGGGTAAACCTGGAAGATATTAAAGCGCCAGAATGTTTTGAAATTGAACGCCGCCTAAAGACTGAAATGAATATCCCGGTGATGCATGATGACCAGCATGGAACCGCAATTATTTCTGCTGCAGCTTTAATCAATGCCTGTGAAGTACAAAAGAAGAAATTAGATAAAGTTAAAATTGTTGTTAATGGAGCTGGTGCGGCGGCTATTTCCTGTACTCGTCTATATGTAAGTCTGGGTGCAAAAAAAGAAAACATTGTTATGCTGGATCGTTCGGGTGTAATACAGACCAGCCGAAAAAATTTAGATGCCACTAAGGCCGAATTTGCTACTTCGCGTAAGATTAATACCCTGGAAGAGGCTGTAAAAGAGGCCGATGTATTTATTGGTTTGTCTTCTGCTGATGTTCTTTCAGCGGCCATGCTCAAAACGATGGCTAAAAACCCGATAGTTTTTGCGATGGCAAACCCTAATCCGGAAATTGCTTATGAATTGGCAGTGAATACCCGCAAAGATATTATCATGGCTACGGGTCGATCAGATTATCCCAACCAGGTAAATAACGTGTTAGGTTTTCCATACATATTCCGGGGGGCTTTAGATGTGCGGGCAACTTCCATTAATGAGGAGATGAAAATCGCTGCTGTAAAAGCAATTGCCGAATTAGCTAAAAAGCCTGTTCCCGAAGCGGTAAACCTAGCTTACAATACCAGGAGTTTAAAATTTGGCAAAGATTATATCATCCCAAAACCAATAGATTTACGCTTAATGACAGCTGTTTCTCCGGCTGTTGCCAAAGCGGCTATCGAATCTGGTGTGGCTCGTAATATTATAACCGATTGGGATGCTTACAAAGAAGAACTAAAAAGACGCTTAGGTTTAGACGATGCCTTGGTGCGGGCTATTACAAATAAAGCTAAATCTGCTCCGAAGCGAATTGTTTTTGCCGAGGCAGATCATTATAAGATATTAAAGGCCGCACAAATTGTAAAAGATGAAGGTATTGCTATCCCAATCCTGTTAGGTAATAAAGAGAAGATCAAATCTATCATAGATGAACATGCTATAGATTTACAAGGAGTACAAATTATTGATCCGTTTGAAGAAACAGAGAAATTGAATAAGTATGCCGATTTCTTATATCAGAAACGGCAACGAAGGGGAATTAATTTGTTTCAGGCTCAAAAGTTAATGCGTGATCGAAATTATTTCGGTGCTTGTATGGTAGAGTTTAATGAAGCGGATGCATTAATTTCGGGATTAACAAAAGATTATGCAGCTACAGTAAAACCAGCCCTGCAAATTATAGGTACTGCTCCCGGAGTGAATCGGGTAGCTGGCATGTATACCATGCTAACAAAGAAGGGCCCCGTATTTTTTGGTGATACTACAATAAATAAAAATCCTTCGGTAGAGGAGTTGGTAGATATTACGCTTCTTTTAAATGATTCTGTTAAAAAGTTTAATATCACTCCACGCATTGCAATTTTATCGTATTCTAACTTTGGTTCAACAGAAGGCGAAATTCCTGAAAAAACACGAGAAGCAGTACGTATACTACATAGTCAGCATCCCAAAATAATTGTTGATGGGGAAGTGCAGGCCAATTTTGCAATTAACCACAATCTTCTAAAAGAGAACTTCTCTTTTAGCGTTCTGAATGAAGCTCCTGCAAATACATTGGTGTTCCCCAATCTCGAATCAGGAAATATCGCATATAAACTTTTACAAGAATTAGGTGGCGCTGAAGCCATTGGCCCTGTTTTACTTGGACTCAACAAGCCCGTCCACGTACTTCAATTAGGAAGTTCCGTTCGGGAAATTGTTAACATGGTAACGATTGCGGTAGTGGATGCACAATCTAAACAACAATCAGGCAAAAAACAACCTGCAAGAAGGGGGCTTTTCAGCAGGACTAAAAAAGCAACGCAGTAAAATGTACGAATATTTAGACGGTAAACTGATCTTTAAATGCCCTACCTATGTAGTAATAGATACGAATGGCATTGGTTGGCATATTAATATCTCATTAAATACCTATTCGAATATAACAAGTCAGGAACGATGCAAGCTGTTTGTTTGGCAACATGTTAAAGAAGATGGCCATACACTTTATGGTTTTGCTGACGAAGGAGAACGGCGCTTATTCTTACATCTTATTTCCGTATCCGGTATAGGTCCAAATACCGGCAGAATGATCTTATCGTCCATAACCCCTGCCGAAATACAAACTGCTATAGTTAAAGGAGATGTGCCTCTGATACAACGGATTAAGGGGATTGGGCCTAAATCTGCGCAACGTATCATTCTGGAGTTACAAGATAAATTGAAAAAGGAAGGGATTGAAACTTTAACCGCTATTCCGCAGTATAACACCGCCAAAGATGAAGCACTATCTGCGTTGATTATGCTGGGATTTGCTAAGAATTTGGCAGAAAAAGCTTTAACTAATACTATGAATACTGAGTCGGGCGAATTGTCGGTTGAACAATTGATAAAAAGTGCCTTAAAAAGTTTATAATTACTGAAAAATTTTAGAATAGGGATTTTGCAAAGATTTGCTTTTTGCTTATTAAAAATAGTCTGTTTTCTTGTTGTTCTTTCAACAGGAAAAACCTATGCACAGCAAAATGCCGGTTCCGGAAAAACCGATAGTATAAAATTGCGTTATCCCTTTCCGGATTCTAAAGAATTAGAATTAACTAAACGCCCCGGATTTTATCTTCCTAATCCCTCCAACATACAACGTTCAGTTGAGTTCGATCCCGTTACCAGAAGATATGTTATTCGCGAAAAAGTAGGTGAGCATCTTTATCGTCCACCTCAATATTTAACTATTGAAGAATACCAGCGGTATGAGAACAATTTAGTAAAACAGGATTTCTGGCGTAAAACAACAAATGCTCCATTATTGGAGGCCCGTCTCAATGGAATCAATGCGCAAGTAAAAGTAAACAACCGTGTCTTTGAACGTATTTTTGGCAGCTCCGTAATCGAAATACGCCCGCAAGGCTCTGCCGAGTTAACACTTTCTGGCAGAATAAATAAAAATGAAAATCCGCTTTTTAATGAACGTCAACGTAAGCAGGGAAATTTTGATTTTGATCAAAAAATCCAGATGAATCTCGTTGGCCAGATTGGCACTAAATTTCGTATCGGAACGAATTATAATACCGAAGCGCAATTTGACTTTGAAAACAAAATTAAATTAGAGCATACCGGTAAACCGGATGATATCATTCAGAAAATTGAAGCCGGAAACGTTAGTTTGCCACTTAGTTCAACATTAATAACCGGAAGCCAGGCTTTGTTCGGGCTAAAAACGCAACTTCAATTTGGCAAGCTTAATGTAACCAGTGTATTTTCTCAGCAAAAATCTCAACAAAAAGAAATAACTGTTACCAACGGGTCACAGCAGAATGAATTCCGAATTGGCGCCGATAGTTATGAGGCCAATAAACATTATTTCCTAGCGCAATATTTCCGTAATACTTACAATAAGGCACTCGCAAATATTCCAATTATTACTTCGAATATCACCATTACCAAAATTGAGGTTTGGGTTACCAACCGAAATAACAGTACGGTTGATTCGCGTGACGTGCTGGCATTGATGGACTTGGGAGAAAATCAACCTTATAATACTGCTTTAATTCAAGGAGGAGCTGCTTTTTCCAAGTTTCCTGGAGCTTTTAACGGTCCCGGCTTTCCACAGCAATCCAACAACCTATTGCAGATTCTTCCCGCAGACGCAAGGTTGACCAATTCCAACTCAATAAATGTATTTTTTCAGGCTAACGGAAGGACCGATAATTATGCAAAACTTACCTATGCCCGTAAGTTGACTGATAAAGAATTAACATTGAATCCCCGATTAGGATATATCTCGCTTAATTCTTCGCTCAATGCCGACGAGGTTTTAGCAGTGGCGTACCGATATACTTATAATGGGGTAGAATACCAGGTAGGAGAATTCGCTGCTGATGTTCCTGTTGATCCGAATAATCCGCAGGTTTTATATGTAAAGCTGTTAAAGAACGAGCTATTAAAAACCAATCTTCCTACTTGGGATTTGATGATGAAAAATATTTATTCGTTGAATGCATATCAGATTAACCGGAATGGATTTAACCTGAATATTTTCCGGTTGGATGAAAATTCAGGGGTGGAAAAACCACAGATTACGGAGGGGCAAAATACATCAGGTAAGCTGTGGCTGCAGATGACGAATGTCGATAATTTGAATCAGGTTGGGAGCCTTGAGCCTGATGGTTACTTTGATTTTATTGAAGGAGTAACAATAGATCCGTTAAATGGACGCATTACTTTCCCGGTAGTTGAGCCTTTCGGGTCAGACCTGGCACGCCAATTTAATGCCACAACCGAAGGAAATTTGATTCAGAAATATGTTTACCAGCCGCTATACGATTCGACAAAAGTTATTGCACAGCAGCTTTTTCCCCGCTTAAATCGCTATTTTATTAAAGGAACGTACCAATCGGAAGTAAGTAATGAATTTCAATTAAATGCCATTAATGTTCCTCCAGGCTCTGTTCAGATTACTGCAGGAACATTACCTTTACAGGAAGGCGCTGACTTTACTGTAGATTATAATATTGGCCGTGTACGCATTCTTAATCAATCGTTATTAAGCTCCGGCCAGCCTATTAAAATTAAGATTGAAAATAGCGAGCTTTATGGACTGCAGCAACGTTCCTTGTTTGGTTCTCGGTTCGATTACCGGGTAAATAATAAGTTCAATCTGGGTGGTACAATCATGAATCTTACCGAAAAGCCACTCACTCAAAAAATCAATATCGGAGAGGAACCTATTTCAAACACCATTTGGGGAGTGGATGCCAACTATAGTTCCACCTCCAGGTGGTTAACCCGGTTGGTAGATAAAATTCCATTCATCAATACCAAAGAAACTTCAAGTATTACCTTTTCCGGTGAATTTGCCAATCTCATCCCTGGACATCCAAAGGCATTAACTTTTGCAGGTGGTCGTAATGGAACTAGTTATTTAGACGACTTTGAGGGAAGCCGTTCTATTATTGATTTAAAAAGTGCGGTGGGCTGGCAGATATCAGGCACACCGCAGTTGTTTCCCGAAGCCCAACTTACCAACGATATTTCTTATGGTTACAATCGGGCAAAGCTGGCATTCTATAATATAGACCCTATATTTTTTAACAGAACAGCTTCCGTTCTTACACCTTCAAATATTAAAGGGAATAAAAAGGAGCTGTCAAATCATTACGTTCGGGGAGTAGATGAACAGGAAGTCTTTCCTTTCAAACAATCAACTACCGGGCAGGTTATGCCACTTTCCACGTTAGACCTGGCCTATTATCCCATGGCTCGTGGACCGTACAATTTCACTACTACCGGCTTAAATCCTGATGGAACATTAAATAATATGCAACGCCGTTGGGGAGGTATTTTTAGAAAATTAGAGAGTAACGATTTTGAGGCGTTGAATATAGAGTTTATTGAGTTTTGGGTAATGGATCCCTTTATTTATAAAGCGAATGCTCCCGGGGGTGATTTGTATTTTAATTTAGGAACGATTTCGGAAGATATTTTAAAAGATGGACGAAAGTCTTTAGAAAACGGATTACCTCCCGATGCAGATGTTAGTCGTATAGACCAAACCGCTTGGGGAAAAGTTCCTAAACTTCAACCCGTTATTCAGGCTTTTGATAATAATCCTGCCGCCCGTAAATATCAGGATGTGGGTTTAGATGGATTAAGAGATGAAGAAGAACGGCAACTTTTTACCGATTTTTTGAATCAGGCTCGCCCACAGTTAAACAGCCAGGCAGCTGCTGAATTAACCGACGACCCGGCTTCTGATGATTATCAGTATTATCGGGGCAGTGTATTAGATAATGCCAACGCTGGTATTTTAAAGCGTTACCAAAGATATAATGGTACAGAAGGGAACTCTAAAACTACTGAGCAGTCTTTAGCTGAAACTGGTATTGAAAACTCAGCTTCTACCTCCTTACCTGATGGAGAAGATATAAACCGGGATAATAACTCCTCGCTTGCCGATGAATACTATCAATACCGGGTATCCATTCGTCCGCAGGACATGGTGGTAGGACAAAATTTTATTACTGATCAGGTTACTTCGCAGGTATCGCTTCCCAACGGAAAAAAAGAAACAGTAAAATGGTATCAATTTAAAATACCCATTGCCCAATATCAGCAAAAAGTTGGCAATATCGAAGATTTTAAATCGATACGATTTATGCGTATGTTCCTTACCAATTTCACCGATACGGCCATTATGCGTTTGGCAAAATTGCAGTTAATAAGAGGAGAGTGGCGGAGGTACAACGCCGAAAATAATCCCGGAAAAGTTTTGGCTGATCCCGCTTTAGGAACTAATCCTGGCTTAGATAATTCTACACTTGATGTTACCACCGTTAATATCGAAGAAAACGGAAGGCGTACACCCATTCATTATGTAGTTCCTCCAGGTATTGAACGGGAACGCGATTACAGTAACTACCGTGGGGACACCCGCCAGAATGAGCAATCACTTGCCGTAAACATAACCAACCTGCGTGATGGATATGCCCGCTCTTCTTTCCGGACAACTAACAATGACTTTCGTTCTTATAAACGCTTAGAAATGTTTATTCACGCCGAAGGTGAACAATTAAGGGATAACGATATTTCAGCTATGGTGCGTATTGGTACAGATAATCAGGATAATTATTACGAATACGAAATACCACTAAAAATTACTAATCCAGGCTCAACCGATCCCAATGTAATCTGGCCACAAGATAATAAGTTGGATATTGAGTTGAGTAAACTCCAGCAGGCAAAGTCAGCACGTAATAATGCCCTGCTTGCAGGAAATCCATGGCCTGTTACCGTGCCGTTCAAGTACTCAGATGGTAAAAATACCATCACAGTTGTGGGGCAACCGGATATGAGTAAAGTACGTGTATATATGCTCGGAGTTCGTAATCCGCTAAGAAATGCGGCAAATCCTGCGTTAGATGATGGTTTGGATAAGAACGGCCAGGTTTGGTTTAATGAGTTGCGTTTAACAGATTTTGACGAACGTGGTGGGTGGGCAGCTACAGCCCGGATGAATGCCAGGCTTGCCGATTTTGCTGATGTAACGGTAGCCGGTAGTAGAACCACTATTGGATTTGGCTCTATTGATAAGCGGGTTAGCGAACGAAACCGGAGTGATGATAAAATATTTGATGTCTCTTCCAGCATTGAACTTGGAAAATTCTTACCAGAACGTTCGGGTTTAAAAATTCCGGTATTTGTTAATTATTCATCGCAGGTTGGAACACCACAATATGATCCGCGTACACCGGATATTGAATTAAAAAATGCCTTAAAAGGAGCATCAAAATATCAGAAGGACTCTATTCTTAGAAATGCGGAAGATTATACCACACGACGCAGTATTAATTTTACTAACGTTAGAAAAATAAAAGTAAATCCGGAAAAAAAATCCCATATGTGGGACATTGAAAACTGGAGCGCTACGTATGCCTACAATGAGTTTAATCACCGTGATTTTATTACAGAACGTTCGATACAGAAAAACTATAAAGCCTCGCTGGCATACAGTTATTCTAATCAACCCAAAAACTACAAGCCGTTCGATAAAATTTTTAAATCCAACTCCTTAGCGCTGTTGAAAGACTTTAATTTCAGTTTACTCCCTTCTATGATTAATTTCCGGATTGATGTAGATCGTTTGTATTCTGAAAATACACTTCGTGATAATGATCCGAATAATTTCATACCCATTAAAACGAATTTTAATAAGAATTTCCAGATGTCCCGTCTCTATGGCATTAGTTGGAATCTTTCTAAATCATTGCAGATGGATTTTAATGCGACTAATTATTCCATTATTGATGAACCAAACGGGCGTATAAATGGCTTAGTTCGCGATACATTATGGGAAAATCTAAAACGATTAGGTCGTACTACCGATTATGGCCATACATTGAACTTAAACTATACAGTACCTATCAATAAAATTCCGGGGTTAAACTGGGTGAATGTAATTGCCAGGTATGGTACTCGCTTTGATTGGAAGACAGAACCGTTGCTTACACTTAGAAATCCGGATATTGATTTTGGAAATACCATACAAAACTCCCGTACCATCCAATTAAACCCCACGTTAAACTTTACAGCATTGTTTAACAAGTTGAACTTTGTTCGAAAAGCCAGGGAAGGAGAAGGCAGTGACTTTGTACGATTCTTCATTTTTGCATTAACGAGCCTTAAAAATATAAATGGGGCTTATACCCGTACCGAAGGTACTTTTCTTCCAGGCTATCTCCCCAAAACCAAAGTTTTGGGATATGATTTTGACGCCAATGCTCCGGGTTGGGGTTTTATTTTGGGCAGCCAGAACGATATCCGATCCCGGGCAGCCAAAAACGGATGGATAACAACCGACAGTTTGCAAAATCAACTGTACACAACTTCTTATAAAGAAGATATGAATATCCGCAGTACAATTGAGCCTATTAAGGATTTTCGCGTAGATCTTACTGCCCTGCGTAGCCGGAGTTTTAATTATTCAACTACGTTTAAATTCGATACAGTTGGACGTTTTTTTGAAAATCAAAGCCCCATTACAACCGGTGATTATAGCATGTCTTATTTTTCTTTAAGAACAGCATTTAGTAATGGCAATAGTTTATTCCGGCAGTTTGAAGCCAACAGAGAAATTATTTCGAGGAGATTAGGCGCTTCAAATCCTAATTCCAATGGTAGTTCAGCAGGTTTTTCTGATGGATACGGAAAAAATTCGCAAGATGTACTCATTGCCTCATTTCTTGCCGCATACACGGGTAAAAATGCAAATGGTGTTAGCCTGAACCGCTTCCCAAAAATTCCTATTCCAAATTGGAGAGTTACCTATAATGGGCTAAGCAAGTTTGATTTTCTCAGTGAAATATTTGCTTCTTTTGATATAAATCACGGTTATAATGCTACATACAATGTAAATGGTTTTAACTCGTTAGCCAGATATCAGGAACTAAACGGCTTTGTTAATATTAGGGATGCAAACGGAAACTTTTTACCTTTTTATCAATTCGCTCAAGTAACTTTATTTGAGCAGTTTGTGCCCTTGCTGGGCGTGGATATGCGGTTAAAAAATAACATGACCGCCAATTTCGAATATCGTAAATCGCGTTCGCTCAGTTTGAGTTTATCCAATAGTCAGTTAGCCCATCAGCAAGATGCCGCTTTGGTATTTGGCTTTGGTTATCGTACACCAAATTTCACTTTTCCTTTCGGGCTTTTCAGGGGTCTTAAATTGGATAATGATATGAATTTTAAAATGGATTTTGCAATAAACGATCGTAAAACTATCATTTATCGGGCAGATGTCAAGGACCCTGAAGTTTCCTCCGGAAGCAAAACAATTGCCATCCGTCCCTCTGTAGATTACGTCATCAATCAACGATTTAATCTCCGGTTGTTTTATGATGGTACCATTACCAAACCCTATACTTCACAAACCTTTAATACCTCATTCAGCAATTTTGGATTTAGTTTAAGGTTTACCTTGCAATAAAATGTAATTCTCATCCCTTTTCATCTTCTGTAAATTCTGATTTGCTTTTCAAGCTTCGAACAGTATTTTTGGAAAAAATAAACCATATGAATTTTCCATCCGAATTAAAATACACTAAGGATCACGAGTGGATCCGTATTGAAGGCAACGAAGCTTACATAGGTATTACCGATTTCGCACAGCGTGAATTGGGCGATATCGTGTATATTGACATTAATACTATGGGCAAAGAAGTTGCTCAAAATGAAGTTTTTGGAACAGTTGAAGCTGTAAAAACGGTTTCTGATCTTTTTATGCCAATTGCAGGTACTATCCTGGAATTTAATAAAAAATTAGATACCACCCCTGAATTAGTTAACCAGGACCCTTATGGTGATGGCTGGATGGTGAAAATTTCTGTAGCTAACGCGGCGTCTGTAGAAGGGTTATTGTCTTCAAACGAATATAAGAGCCAGGTTGGAGCCTAATGTGGAGAACCTTTAAATACCAGTATCTGGCCATTTTGTGGGCGATATTGGTATTGATATTATGCGATATTCCGCCATCCTCTTTTAAAGGAGCACCCGTTTTTGAGGGAATTGATAAATTAGTGCATACTGGTTTTTTCTTCGTACTCACGGTGCTGCTTTTGTACGGTAAAATAAGGCAACAAAAAAGTTATTCTTATCGTATACTCACCATTTTTAAAATTCTTTTAATTACTACTTTGTTAGGCGGTGGTATTGAATTGCTTCAACTAAAAGTATTTACTTATCGTTCGGCCGATTGGTGGGATTTTTTTGCTGACATGACGGGGGTAGGAATGGGAATTTTTAGTTATATTTTTTTACATAGGGCTCGTTACGATGGGAAATTTATATAAATTCTTTTTGTTGATTTACTTTATAAGTATTGGATTATCAGGATGTAGTGTGTTTAAAAAGGATTGTAATTGCCCCCATTTTTCAAAGCCTGGTATATCGCATAAAATCCCTGGAATAAGCGGAAAGTGATTTTCATCACCTTATTTGGATTTAATTTAAATAAGGTATACTTTTGTTTCAGTTTTAAGATTTAAACATGAAGCTTTCGCAACTTGAACCCGGTCAGTCTGGTATAATCAAAGAATTTACTGATTTAGAAATGTCAGTAAAATTAATGGAGATGGGCTGCCTTCCGGGAGAGTCGATTGTGGTAGAACGTTTAGCTCCGCTTGGAGACCCAATGGCTATTACCGTTTCGGGTTATCAGCTCAGCCTTCGTAAGCAGGAAGCTTCTACTATTATTTTGCAATAGTTTTAAGTGAGTTTTGATCTGAAAGTAGCACTTGTTGGAAATCCCAATTCTGGAAAATCTACACTTTTTAATGTTTTAACCGGCCTTAATCAAAAGATAGGCAATTTCCCCGGCGTAACTGTTGATAAAAAAACGGGGTCTTGCAAACTCCCTGGCGGAAGAAACGCCCAAATCATAGACCTTCCCGGAGCGTATAGTCTGTATCCTAAAAGCAAGGATGAAACCATTGTATTAGAAGTGTTAGCCGATAAGAGCAATTCTTCTCACCCAAATCTGGTAGTTATTGTAGCAGATGCTACTAATTTGAAGCGTAATCTCTTGCTGTATACGCAAGTAGCTGATCTCAAAATCCCTGTAATTATTGCACTTAATATGATGGATCTTGCCCGCAAGGCAGGTACCGAAATTGATGTAGATACGCTTTCTGCACGGTTAGGCGTTCAAATTGTACCCATAAGTGCCCGGCAGGCAGAAAATATAGATCAGTTAAAAGAAGCCATTTCTTATACTTCCCTGGTTGCGCTGCAAAATGATACCATTGAGGTGGAAGCCTTAGCACCGGGCCTGATTCAGCAAATTAAACAAGAACTCCAGGTTGATAAACCCTACACGGCTTTGCAATTGGCACATCAACATGAAAACTTACATTTTCTAAGCCCCTCTCAAAGTGATAGGATTGAACAATTAGAGCAGGAGTTTTCTTTTCACTCACAAACAGTGCAGGCGGCCGAAACCATTGCCCGTTATAATTTTATTAACGATGTGATGTT
>JANWIB010000003.1 GCA_025450155.1 Sphingobacteriaceae bacterium | reverse complement strand
CCGGTTCCGGCACACCGTGTGCTAAACCGAAATGGGTTATTAACAGGGAAACATCCATTTAGACCCTCACCATTGATGCAGCAACTGTTAGAAAACGAAGGAATAAAAGTTGAAGATGATAAAGTAATTGATTTTGATAGACTATTTTGGAACCCGACTAAAGAACTGGAACTATAACCAACATCAAACGTTTCTTCGTGCTTTCTAAAACTGCCGCCTATCTCTAAGTAACATTGAAAGGACAGAGGTTTATTGAACGGCTTTTCCTTCATTCTTTTTCTTAGCTTCTGCATAAATCGCAAAAGCTAAAACAACAATTAGTACAATAGAAGCTATTAAAGAAATCTTTTCGCCAGTATAATAGGAAGCTGGTTCAAACTTAAATTCCAGTTTATGATTTCCTCCTGGCAACTGTGCTGCACGAAGAAGATAATCCGCACGGAAATGTGGAATTTTTTCACCATCTACATACGCATTCCAGCCTTTATCGTACCAAATTTCAGAAAAAACAGCTATTACATCATGGGCTGCCGAATATTCGTAAGTTAAATCATCAGGCCGGTATTTTATCAGCTTGATAAAATCAGTAGGGCCATAACCCACTTTTTTCTCATCAATAAGCGGTTTAAAACCTTCGTCTACAAAGGCCTCTTTCTTCGGATCAAAGCTATTAATAGCTTTCATCTCCTGGTCAGCACCCTTTACATAAGTTAATTTAGATACAAACCAGGCATTGCCACAGGCACTACTACGATTTTGAATCCGTTGTGATTGTCCATCTTCATTCGCTGTAATAACATATTTCGTATTCAGCATGTCCAAAACATCCTCATTAATGGCGTTATTAAACTGTTTGTCCAACACCTCCTGGAAACGCTTTAATTTGGCCGCATGGTAGCCTCCTACAGTTTTGTGGAAATACGAAGCATTAGCACTGGAAAATGTAGGAATCGTCAAATCCAACACCCGGTAATCCAAGCTCGGGTCGCGGCGAATTAATTGATCCACTTCCCGCTCCTGAAATTGCTGTGTAAGCTGGTTCTTTTCTACAAAATTTTCGTTGTTTAAATAACGGCGGTCAACGGCCCACATATCCACTAAAACAGCTATAGCGAGTGCGATATAGGCAAAGGTCAGGTTAATTTTTTGTTTCAGCATAGCCCATACCAAAGCGGCGCCAATTAAAACAAATGCCAAGGAACGAAAAGCATCGGCCCGAGCCATTGAAATACGGTCTTGCACTAAAGCATTGGCAATGTTGTCGGCAAAACCTTGGTCACCAGTTAGTTGCACCAATTGTTTCACCAATTGCTCATGTCCAGTGACCGATTTAAAGCTAAATAGTAAGGTTGGAATGGCAAGAACGATGAGCAGGATGCCCCCGGTAATGTATAGTGCATATAAAAATTGTTTCTGGAGTTTTTTGGTGTCTGTTTTGGCAGTACTTAATTCCTTAACCGCTAACATGGCAAGGATAGGTACCAATAAACCCGGGATAACCAATATGGATTCTACCGCCCGAAATTTGTTATAAAGTGGAAAATAATTAAAGAAGATATCCGAAATGAGCGGGAAGTTTTTACCGAAAGACAAGAAAAGCGTGAGCACGGTAGCGCCAAAAATCCACCATTTGATGCGGCTTTTAACAATAAATAAACCGAAGATAAAGAGGAAACAAATAATAGCGCCAAAATAATACGGCCCCGATGTGAAAGGCTTTTCGCCCCAATACGTAGGTAAAGATTTGGCAAATTCTACAGCCTGGTCAGTTGGCACCTGACGTTGCGTAAGTGTTTTTACTACCGCAGAGTTTTCATCCAATACCTTCGATCCTGAAGCCCCGCCATAGGCATTAGGCACCAGAAAGGTAATGTTTTCTCCAACACCCTGGCTCCATTGGTAAGCATACTTTTTATCTAAACCATTTTTAGGTTCGCCCTTATCAACGGTTAAGTTTGATTTTCCACGGATAGACTCCTGACCGTATTCATAGGTGGTCCAGAGCATTCCGGCATTTACTCCAACGGCTATTACAGCAGCCACGGTCAGGTAACCGATGGATTTAAAGAAAGCCGGAATTTTTTTAGCTTTTAAGGCGTGATATAATTCTATCCCGATTAATATCAGCAAAGCAATCAGGAGATAATACGTCATCTGTATATGGTTAGACCGTATCTCTAAAGCCAAAAATAAAGCCGTTAAGGCAGCCCCCATCAGATAACGCCCGCGTAAAGCCAGCACTACTCCGGCAAGTATGGGCGCAAAAAATGCGATAGCCATCGCCTTATTACTATGTCCGGCTTCTATAATGATGAAATTGTAGGATGAAAAAGTACAGGCAATAGCACCTGCTGCTGCCAGCCAAGGGTTTAAACCTAAAACGCAGAAAAGGAGGTAAGCTCCCAAAAGGTAAATTAAAATGGTGTCTACAGGATTGGGGAACAGGTTTTTAAAAGATGAAATGACATAACTGGTTACGTTGTCGGGATATTCTGTCCAAATTTGAAAGGAAGGCATTCCACCAAACATGGAGTTGGTCCATAACGGAGCTTTCCCAGTTTCTGCTTTCACATCCAGGATTTCTTTTTGCATGGCTTTCGCCTGAAGTACATCATTCTGATAAAGCGCTTTCCCTTGTAGGGCAGGGCTGAAATAAACACAGCAAAGAGCGATAAAAATTCCAATAATGGCTAGATGGATACCATTGCGTTTAAACCAATTATTCATCCTTTAAAATTAATTGAACCAAAAATAGAAAAATAGGTGAATAAGAAGCTTGTGTATAAATAAAAAACCGCCCCTGTTTAAAGAACGGTTTTTAAACCTTTATACTCCAGGCCGTTTACCAGATATTATTTAGCGTTTGCAATCTCCAAATAACTTGGATTCATAACCACATTGCGCTTGCAGGTTAAGTGTTGTTATTCGTTTGGCCTCCTGTGTTCGCTGCATAATTTGTTCCAATTGGCCATTAATTGCATCTCCCATACGAGCAACCATATCCACCATTTGAACTTCGGGTGCTTTACCTTTACCCCAATAGGTATCAATACATTGATCGAATGCGCTTATTGCATATTGTAAGCCGGCTTTATAGTTCTGAAATATCTTATTATTAGCTGCAGCTTCTTCCTGCGCAATTTTATAATTCATTATTGTTTGAGCGATATCCAGAGGGTGTGTTTGCTTATCGCGTCCATATTCTCCCATTTCTACTACCGGAAGCGCATCATATAATGCCTTAAACTTCTTATCAGTTTTCTTCTTTAATTCATCGAAAGATTTAGCGCTATAGGTTTGTTGAATAGCAACCTGACCAGTCATTTCCTTCATCCGGGCGAATGTAAGAGCAAGCAATTCCTCAATTTCTTGCACCTTTCTAACTTTGTCTGCATCTTGTAACGATTTACCGGTTTTTTCGGAAGTGGATGATTTTCCATAAGCCGCTACAAACTGCTGATATACTTCTATTTTTTTGTTGTCAGGAAGTTTTTCATAGTCGGCCTTAAATTTTGTATCGGTCATCATTTTCTTCATAAAAGCCTGCATTGCCGGGTTATTGTTTCCCATCAGGTAAGGATTCTTTTTCGCTGCTGCCATGGCGGCCTCTTTCCTTTCTTTTTCACTCATGTTTTTTACTTTCTCTATCCCCCCCATCTCTGCTATAACAGGATTGTTGTTCAGGTTATGCTCGGCTTCTTTTTGAAGCTGCTCAGGGCTTTTTTTAGTGATCGAAGCATATTGTAACGTTTTATCTTTTACTTCTTTTTGCAATGCTTGTATTTTTTTTACAAAGAGTTCATATTCATTGTCATTGTTTTTGGTATTAGCAGGTAACTTGGGCTCTGGTATTTCTCCCACCAACCCTACCAGGCTCGGAAGTTCTCTGTTTGGCTGTTTACTACATTTTGATATATACTTCGTGGACTTTTCTTTCAATGATTTTTTTGTGTCAGTGTCTTTTGTAATTAATGCACCGCGAAAACCTGTTAAAAAATCTTTATCCTTCTTATCCTGTTGTATGAGACGTTGTATTTCTTCTTTTTTTGAAAGATCGACCGCATTTGCATGCTCTTCTAATAGTTTCACGGCTTCTTCAACTAATTTATCATCCACAGTATATTTTTCAGGTTTTTGCGCTCTGGTGGCTGAAAAAGTACAGATTGTTACTAATGTCAGCAATAAAAATTTTGCAGATTTCATATTATTGATCAGTTTGTTTTTAAAATTTAAAATCAGGACGAATTTTAAAGTTTTATAAATTCTACTCTTCGGTTTTGGGCTTTTCCTTCTTTGGTTGTATTGGGGACAACCGGGGCTGATTCACCTTTACCATCCGTTTGCATACGACTACCTTCTATACCATAATCTGTTTCCAGGATTTTTTTTACAGCAGCAGCTCTACGTTTAGAAAGGCTCAAGTTATCGGCATCTTTTCCATCGCTATCGGTATGGCCGATGATTTTTATTTTTATCGCTTCATTTTCTTTGAGTACATCTGCAATTTCTTTTAATACACCTGCAGACTCGGGTTTAATTTTGTCTGAGTTTACATCAAACAAAATTCCTGTCGTAGAGAATTTACCTTCGGTGATGAGTTTGCTGCGGGTATCGGGTATACCTGTAGCAATTTTTATATTCTTAATGTAAACGGCCATATTACTTTCATTATACCCACCACTGGAAGAAACATTAAAATATAATTGGTTCATGGGAGTGGAGATGGCTACGGCCTTAGGAACATCATAGATCTTTTCTCCATCAATCCATATCCGGAAACGCTGCTTTTGCACCTGTATGGCATAATGAGCGGATCTTTTAAGGGTTTTATAAAACCCATCTATTTGTTTACGGTCTCCGACAAAATAGCTGCGAGTTTTTTCAAAGCTTTGTAACCAGGCTCCGGTATTTTCATTTCCTGCCGGATTAATTTGTAGTTGTATTGCGTTATACTCCTTTTGGAATTTTAGAAGGCTGTTATCCGTATTATCTTTACTTCCACTGGCCAGGATACCGGGAGTAAAAGAAGGTATGTAATAGCCGTTTTTGGCTTGTGCATCTATTATTGCATCAAATTCAATGGTATAATTCTCTCCAAATGTCTTTTTGTTTCCACTTAAATAGGTAGTGTTGGGATAAAGGCGCAACCATTTCCCTTCAAATTTGTCTAGTGTAACCACTTCTCCCTTGCCGCTGGCATTCCAATTGAGCGGAAGTTCTCCAACAGCGTCTTGTTCAAAATCTTCGGAATATAAGATTTTCTCTCCCGGAACAAAGTCGAATTTAGAGGAGGATTTTATAGAAGATGGTCTTTCTTCATTGCCAGTTGCCGCATTTTGGTTTTCGGACCCGGAGTTGGCTTTATTTTCCTTATCAATTCCCTCATCAACATTTTTATCAATTTTTTTCTTCGCCCCTTGCTCTATTTTTTTTCCAATGTTTTTCAGAAATTGTGCTTGCACGCATAAAGAGCTTGTTATTAAAAGTGCGGTTAACAAAATGAGCTTTTTCATCTGTATAATTTTATTTTAATAATATGAGGTTATTATGTGGATGGAAAGACTTACATTTTAGTTCATGTGCTGTTGTATATAGTGATTCACTGGTTTCATTTGTTAGTTGAAACTAATGCAAGTTCATTGCAAAGCTTTCAATCTCTTCAAAAATTGATACAATTTAATTAATCTCTTCAAAGTCTACAAATTCACCTGCTTTATCTGCAGCCTTTGTTTCTTTTACTTTGGGAGGAACGTAATCCACATGGATTTTTCCTTCCGGCCGGGAATAATATTGTTTTTGGTGGTATTGTTGAGTGGCTTGCTGCTGAAATTTAGCCGCCATCTTTTTAAGCATAACGGGCAACAAGAGCCGAAATACATAGCGCATTACCCAAAGTATACAGATTGTTACTAAAAGAAATTTGAGTAATCCCATAAGTTTATTAATACAAATATAAAAGTTAAAAAATCGAATTTAATCTATGCAACTAATAAGCTTACAATCAAATGAAAATACTTAGAAGGACGCTACAGTTTCGTTATAATCTCCGCAACCCGCCCAATCTTCCCATCTTCCAAACGCACTTTAATGCCACGAGAATGAAATGAAGCACTTGTTAAAAGGTCTCTGACAATACCTCTTGTCCTTTTTCCACTTCGCTGGTCTTTTTTCAGGATAATCTCCACTTCAAGTCCAGGATAAATGTCTTTTCGATTTTGTCCGTTCATTGAAGCACTATTAATTTGTTTTAATATTTTCTGGTTATTTTATTTCTTCCCCAAACCGTTCTTGCATCATCTTTTCCAAAGCGAACATTTCATCACGCAGTTTGGCGGCCAATAAAAAATCCATATCCTTAGCAGCGGCAAGCATTTCTTTTCTGGTTTTATCAATAGATTTTTGCAGTTGCGGCTTGGTCATATACTGCACAATGGGGTCGGCAGCAATATTATCGGCAGTTTCTTTTTCAATGTAAGCTTTTTGCACGCCGCCTTTAAAATCTATCACCGAGGTTTGCTCAATAATGGCTTCTCTTGATTTGCCCACTGTTCTGGGTGTAATTTCGTGTTCTTCGTTATAGCGGATTTGTTTTTCCCGCCGACGGTTGGTTTCATCAATCGTAATTTCCATACTTTTGGTAATCGTATCAGCATACATGATAACCCGGCCCCGATCGTTTCGGGCGGCACGGCCAATGGTCTGTATCAAGGAGCGCTCCGAACGAAGAAAGCCTTCTTTGTCAGCATCTAAAATAGCTACTAATGAAACTTCTGGTAAATCCAATCCTTCCCGTAGTAGGTTGATACCCACCAAAACATCAAACTCACCTAAGCGCAAGCCTCGCAAGATTTCTACCCGTTCCAGCGTTTTTACTTCAGAGTGGATATAGCGAACACGAATTCCAAGCCTGTCCATGTATTTTGTCAGTTCTTCGGCCATCCTTTTGGTTAAAGTAGTTACCAAAATCCGATCACCCTGTTTCACGGTTTTATCCACCTCATCCAGCAAATCATCCACTTGGTTAATTACCGGACGTATTTCAATGATTGGATCGAGTAATCCGGTGGGCCGGATGACTTGCTCTATTACTACGCCGCCCGTTTTTTCCAGTTCGTAATCGCCGGGAGTGGCGCTTACATAAATGGTTTGTGGGGCCAGGCTTTCAAACTCGTTAAAGTTTAGGGGACGGTTATCTAATGCGGCAGGCAAGCGGAAGCCGTATTCTACCAGGGATAGTTTACGCGAACGGTCGCCACCATACATGGCGCGTATTTGTGGCACAGTAACGTGGCTTTCGTCAATCACCATCAAATAATCATCTGGAAAATAGTCAAGTAAGCAGAAGGGGCGCATACCCGGTTTGCGTCCATCAAAAAAGCGGGAGTAATTTTCAATGCCACTACAATAACCTAGTTCCCGCATCATTTCCAGATCATAGTTTACTCGTTCTTCCAGACGTTTGGCTTCTAAAAAGCGTTGATCGTCTATCAATTGCTGTTTGCGCACCTCCAATTCTTCCTGTATGGCCCAGATGGATTGTGTAAACCGGTCTTTTGGAGTGACAAATAAATTGGCTGGGAACACCGCCAGATGGGTCATTTTTTCCAGGGTTTTTCCACTTGCCGGGTCAATAGCGCTTAGCTCTTCAATTTCATCGCCAAAAAAAGAAACCCGGTAAGCATAATCCATATAAGCGGGATAAATATCTACCGTATCGCCTTTTACCCTAAAGGTTCCCCGCCTGAAATCAGCCGTGGTTCTGGAATACAATATTTCTACCAGGCGATGAAGAAATGCATTGCGACTAATGGTGGTTCCTGTAGCGAAACGGAAAACAGAATTGGAGAAATCTTCGGGATTGCCCATACCATAAATGCACGAAATGGAGGATACCACGATAACATCCCTACGGCCCGACATGAGTGCTGAAGTGGTGCGTAGCCGCAGCTTTTCAATCTCCTCGTTTATCTGTAAATCTTTTTCGATATAGGTATTGGTTGTAGGCATGTATGCCTCAGGCTGATAGTAATCGTAATAGGACACAAAGTAATTTACCGCATTTTCGGGAAAGAACTGCTTAAACTCGCCATACAACTGGGCAGCCAGGGTCTTGTTATGACTCAGGATAAGGGCAGGCTTTTGCGTTTGCTGTATCACGTTGGCAATGGTAAAGGTTTTTCCAGAGCCGGTTACTCCCAAAAGGGTTTGATAATGCTCATTGGTTTGTACACCTTCTACCAACTGGCGTATGGCTTCAGGCTGATCTCCGGTAGGCAGATATTCGGATGTTAACTTAAACTCCATGGCTGTTCAAAGATACGATATACAAAAGCTAAGAAATAAGATAAACGATTGATTGAGGTATCTATTATTTAACCTGTTGTACGACTGAATACAAAACCATACCGACGTCTCTTTTGAGACGGGCTAACAAATACCCTTTTGCTTCCCCGTTTTAGGGAAGTTGTTCCATAGAGATTGAGGTAAAATTAAAATGGCAGATCGTCCTCATCGGGAGCAGAGCTGATGTCGACAGGAGCAGCATATTCTGGTTGTGCGCTCTCTGCCTGATTGCCACTTAATACATTGATGCGCCATACAACAAGTGTATTAAAATAAGATGTTTTTCCGTTTTTGTCTGTCCATGGGCGGCCACGCAGGTTAAAGAAAACTTCCACCTGATCACCCACTTGTATGTTATCAAACAAATTTACTTTATCCTGCAAAGCCTCAAATTTTATGAATTCGGGATATTGCGGATTTTCGGCATATTCTACAACTAGTTCTCGTTTTTTAAAGGTTTCTGTTACGTTTTGTACGGGAGATACCTCGTGTACTTTTCCCTTTATATCCATGTTCTTCTCTTTTTAAAATTGTAAAACCAAATCTCCCAATTTTTATTGATTAACTTGGCACATTTATATGCAAGTTTTCCACAAAGAGCGTAAAATTATCATCACCTGTAATAAGCGTTTGTCACCCTATCTTCAGCAGGAAGTAGAAGAATTGGGTTATGGCATAAAGCGAGTATTTAGTACGGGTGTTGAATTAGAAGGAACGGTAACGGATTGTATCCCACTTAATCTAAACCTGCGTTGTGCCAGCCAGATATTGTATTCATTACATGCTTTTACAGCAGAAAATCCTGCACGGCTGTATAAAGAATTACTGGAAATTCCCTGGGAAGATTTGATTGATTTTTCCGGGTATTTTTCTGTGACTTCCAATGTGAATAATATGCACATTACTACCCCTCTTTTTGCCAATGTAAAAGTAAAAGATGCCATCGTTGACCGGATTAAAGAGAAAAAAGGGATACGGCCAAATTCTGGTCCGGAGTTGAACAAAGCTGTAGTGCATTTATACTGGCAGGATGACCAGGCTGAAGTGTTTATAGATACTTCGGGAGAAACCTTAGCCAAACACAGTTATCGGAAAATTCCGGGCAAGGCCCCGATGCTGGAAGCTTTGGCTGCGGGAACTATCATGGCTACTAGATGGGATAGAAAAAGTCCCTTTGTAAACCCCATGTGTGGCTCTGGCACCTTAGCGATTGAAGCGGCTTTGTTGGCAACGAACAAAAGGCCAGGGTTTTTCAGGATGAACTATGCTTTTATGCACATTACGGGTTACGACGAGCAGGTGTTTTTTGCGGAGCGCCGCAAGCTAAAGGATCAAGCTAAGAAAGAAATTGATTTTAAGATCATTGCTTCCGATTTATCGGAGGATGCGGTGGACATTGCACAAAAGAATGCAAAAACAGCTGGCGTAGATCATTTAATTGATTTTCAGGTTTGCGATTTTGCCGAGACAGAAGTTCCTGAAACGCACGGAGTCGTATTATTCAATCCCGAATATGGTGAACGTTTGGGAGTCCATTCTAAACTGGAAGCTACCTATAAACGCCTGGGAGATTTTATGAAAAAGGAATGCAAAGGCTATCATGGTTATATCTTTACCGGAAACCCTGATCTGGCTAAAAAGATCGGCTTGAAGGCTTCGAGGCGTATCGAATTTTATAATGGGAAGCTGGACTGCCGCTTATTGGAATACGAATTGTATGAAGGTAGCAGGCGGGAAATTGAAACATCTTCTGGCCATTAACTAATACTTCTATGGAATTACCTACTTATATTATCGACACCTTTACAGCTGTGCAATTTTCCGGAAACCCAACTGGCGTTTGTATTCTTAGGGAAGAAGTTGATTCGAATGAGCTGTTATTAATTGCACAGGAGTTAAATCTTCCGGTCACGGCCTTTATCAAAAAGAAAATATCAGGTTCTGATCAGTATGATATAAAATATTTTACCACGACAACTGAAATACCCGCTTGCGGACACGCTACACTGGTATCTGCAAAAGTTGCCTCTTTGCGAGGTTCTAACACAACGGAATTTTATACTATCAATGGTATAGTGATAAAAACAACCATGAATGAAGATATGATTACCATGATTTATCCGAAGTATGAATTGGAGGATTTTTTCGTAAGTCATGAGATTTTATTAAGTCTGGGAATAGAAAATTACCAAACCGCAGGCTATTGCTCAAAATTAGAAACCTTGTTCTTGGTAATAGATAATCCCCGTGTTTTAAGGAATCTGGAACCAGATTATTCAAGGCTTTCAAAAAGCAATCAGGTCATAAAAGAGGTGGTTGTTACTTCAGTTTCGGATGATAAAAAATACGATTTTCTTCTGCGTTCATTTTGTCCCTGGATTGGTATTGATGAAGATCCCGTTACGGGTTCGGTTCATTCTGTTTTAGCCGGATTATGGGCAGATAGACTAAACAAAAATGAACTGAAAGCATATCAGGCTTCTAAACGCGGTGGCGAGCTATTTATAACTGCTTATAATAATCAAACTAAAATTGGTGGAAAAGCCACGATTATACTAGAAGGAAATATAAAGTTGCTCTCAAAATCGGTTTAGGAGTGATTAATACCTCTTCCCGTATTTTTTTAATGCTCAAAGCAATCTTTAACAGTTTAACGAATACCTATTATCCCGACCGAGATATTGTTCGGAATGAAAAAAAAGTGATTGAATGACCTAATTAGTTACTCAGAACTTTCAAAACTATACCCTCTGCTGTAAGTTTCTCTTGTTCGCCGTTTCGCATATTTTTTAGTGTTAACTTTCCCGATTCCATCTCCTCACTTCCACTCAGAAGGACATAAGGGACCTTTTTATCATCCGCATAACTTAGTTGTTTTTTTAGTTTGGCGGATGACGGATACAGTTCAGCAGCAATGCCTTTATTTCTTAACGATTGCAGTAAAGGCAATGCGTAAAGCTCGGCTGCTGCATCAAAAGTGCTGATCAGCACTTTCGTAGTTTCCGAAGTACTTTCGGGGAAGAGTCTTAGTTCTTCAAGCACATCGTAAATGCGGTCGGCGCCAAAAGAAATGCCCACACCAGTTAATCCTTTTAAGCCGAACATTCCGGTCAGGTCATCATATCGCCCACCACCACCAATGCTTCCCATAGCCACTTCATTGGTTTTTACTTCAAAGATAGCCCCGGTATAGTAATTCAATCCACGGGCAAGGGTTATGTCGAGTTGTAAGTTGTGAGTTGCAGGTTGTAAGTTGTGGGCTTTAAAGTGGGCTAAATAAGTAAAAATGGTTTCCATCTCTTCTATGCCTTTTAAGCCAATTTTTGACTCTTTTAACACCTCTTTTAAGCGTTCCAGTTTCTCAACATTAGAACCCTGTAACAAAACAACCGGTTTAAGCTTCTCGATATCCTGTGCGGTGAAACCTCGTTCTAACAATTCTTTTACCACGCCTTCCAGTCCGATCTTATCCAGTTTATCAATGGCCATGGTCATATCCACAATCAATTCCGGCTTGCCAATGATTTCGGCAATGCCCCATAATATCTTGCGATTATTGATTTTAATGGTGAAATCTTTTAAGCCTAATTTGCTTAACGCTTCATCATAAATCAATACAAATTCGGCTTCATTTAGTAAACTGTCTGAACCTACTACATCGACATCACATTGGTAAAACTCGCGATAACGGCCTTTTTGTGGACGGTCAGCACGCCAAACGGGTTGTATCTGGAAACGCTTAAATGGAAAAGAGATTTCGTTCTGATGCATCACCACATAGCGGGCAAAAGGAACGGTTAGATCATAACGAAGGGCTTTTTCGGAAATAGCTGTAGTAATGAGCTGCGAGTTGTGGGTTGCGAGTTTTTGTTGATCTACTTTTGAAAGAAAATCGCCGGAGTTCAATATCTTAAACATCAACTTATCGCCTTCATCTCCATATTTCCCGGTTAAAGTAGACAGATTTTCCATAGCCGGGGTCTGGATTTCCTGGTAGCCAAACTTGCGAAAAACGGATTTTATCGTATCAAAAATATAATTACGTTTCACCATTTCGGCTGGTGAAAAGTCTCGCGTGCCTTTAGGAACGGAAGATTTTATGCTCGCCATGCGGCAAAGGTACAAATAGGTCGGAAATTACGGCTTTGATTTTTGTTTATGCTTTAGTTCCCATTCGATGATTGCTTTACACCCCGCGGCTATCATCCGATAAACCGGGTCAAACAATTCATCATCGTGGTAAGGATCAGGAACAATCTGCTGATCTAATAAAAGTTTTACCTTGGTTGTGTCCTGATCGTTGCGGGCTTGCTTTAACACATCATTTAAATTCGTCTCATCCATTACGAAAATCTGATCATAAGAGTCCAAATCAATAACCGAAAACTGCCGGCAGCGTTGATTGGAAATGTCCAGACCATATTTTTTGGCAATGGAAACAGCACGATGATCGGGAGGCTGGCCGATGTGCCAGCTGCCCGTTCCAGCCGAGTCAATTTCCCAGTTTAAGCCTCGTTCTTTAGCCAAATGTTCCATAATGCCGTGCGCTAACGGCGAACGGCAGATATTTCCCAAGCAAACCATCAAAATTTTCATGCTAACTGCCTGAAAAAATTTGGTTTAACACCTTCGCCAAACGTACTCCGCCTTTCACTAACTGTGCATTCAGGGTTTCAATATGATCGTAATTGTAACGGTAGCCTAATTTATCATCGGGCTTTACATCTTTATATAACGTTTCGGTAATTTGATATGATTCCCAACACCAGTTCAATAAGTTGCCATTGGTCCATTGTTCCCTTTGTTCCGCGGTGGTGTGGTTAATCGCATGGGCATACTCAGTATAACTTAACTTTTGAAAATCAATGAGTTCCGAATCCCAAATACTATGCAGATTTGCAGGTTTTCCAAACCAGGAAACCTGCACAGCATTACCACCCTTATCGTCGGCATAGCCTGTATGCAGAGGCTGGTGTATATCGCCTACAATGTGTATGAGTAGGCGCAAATACATTGTTTTTTGGTCCTGTGGCAGCGATTGTTTCTTCAGCTCCGCCATCATAAAATTTATTTTGGTGTACGCATTTACAAGCGTATCATTTTCCAGAACCGATTGTACTTGGTTATAAGACATTCCGTGTTCAAAATTAATGTAATGCCAAACATCTAAGTATTTATAGGAGGGTTCTGATTTGATGAAATCGGCCCAATTGGCAGACATGGCCAGGGTTTCATCGCCCAAAATCTTTTTTATTTCTTTCCGGGTTTTTGAATTCAGGTAACTATCGGCTATTTCGCCCACAATCCGGTGCCCAAGTGTTCCCCAAGCCAGGGTTTGTAAAGGAATGTACAACAAGAAAGCACATAGGATTAATTTTTTTAACGTTTTTAATATCATAGTTATAAGGGTTTAGGGGTGCAGACTATTCGTTTTTTAAGTTTCAAAGTTAAAGGTAAATGTTGATTTATATTTTCAAGATATAATTTTTCCTCCGCATGCTTTTTTACAATAAAAATCGGTAAATATTGTCCAATTCGGTAACATCCAGATAATTTTTGTTTGAAATTACTTTTTGTGAATGTTCCTGCAAAATACAGTGTGTCACGGCGCAACAAGTATGTACCTTTTGCATATTCAGTCCATGTCCCTTTATTGAAGCAGTCATCGGGATAGCGGTTTACTTTAGCATACGTTTTAAGCGATACATAAAACGAATCGCAGGTAAAGACAAAATGGTGCTTGGTATATTCTAATAAGTTACCTTGATAAAGAACGGCATCTTCGGTCCATTCTCCCTGTAAAAATTGTTCTCCCCGTCCCTGTAAATTTGGATTGAATTTACAGGAGGCAAAAAGAAAAAAAGCGAAGAGAAAGAAATAAAACGTGTACCGCATAGTAAGTTTAGAGGTGGGATTTATTTTAACCCGCCAATCATATCTTCTGGCCGAACCCAGGCATCAAACTGTTCATTTGTAAGCAGCCCCAGTTCAAGAGCAGCTTCGCGTAGCGATTTATTTTCTTTATGTGCTTTTTTGGCAATTTTTGCAGCATTTTCATATCCAATATGAGGATTAAGCGCTGTTACCAGCATTAATGAATTATCAACGTGTTTCTTTATTCCTTCATAATTAGGTTCGATACCTGCGGCACAATGGTCGTTAAACGAAATACAGGCATCGCCGATAAGGCGGGCCGATTGTAAAAAGTTAGCGGCAATTACGGGTTTAAATACATTCAATTCGTAATGGCCGTTTGATCCGCCGATGGAAATAGTGACATCATTGCCCATAACCTGAGCCGCTACCATAGTTAGCGCCTCATTTTGTGTAGGGTTTACTTTGCCCGGCATAATGGACGATCCCGGCTCGTTTTCGGGAATAAAAATTTCCCCGATTCCGGAACGCGGACCAGAGGCCAACATGCGTATATCATTAGCGATTTTCATTAAAGCCACTGCCAGTTGCTTTAGCGCCCCATGTGTTTCTACCATCGCATCATGCGCTGCAAGGGCTTCAAATTTGTTTTCGGCTGTTCTGAATGGAAGGCCGGTAAGTCTGGCAATGTATTCCGCTACTTTACTATCATAACCCTTTGGCGTATTAATGCCGGTACCCACAGCAGTCCCTCCCAAAGCAAGTTCTGAAAGATGATCTAAGGTGTTTCTTAATGCTTTTAGTCCATGATTCAGTTGCGATACATACCCCGAAAATTCTTGTCCAAGTGTAAGCGGAGTAGCATCCATTAAATGCGTACGGCCAATTTTAACCACGTTTTTAAACGCTTCCGATTTCGCTTTTAATGTATCGCGAAGTTTTTCTAACCCGGGTATAGTTACCTCAACTACCATTTTATAGGCCGCTATGTGCATGGCGGTAGGGTAGGTGTCGTTAGAGGATTGCGATTTGTTGACATCATCGTTCGGGTGAATAAAGGTTTTTTCTTCGCCCAGTTTGTTACCCTGTAAAACATGCGCACGGTTAGCAATAACTTCATTTACATTCATGTTGGATTGGGTGCCCGATCCGGTTTGCCAGATCACCAACGGAAATTCTTCCTGAAGTTTTCCTTGTAGTATTTCATCGCATACCTGCACAATAAGATCACGCTTTTCAGCTGGAAGGACCCCACAATCGGTATTCGTATAAGCAGCGGCTTTTTTTAGATAAGCAAACGCTTCAATAATTTCTTTAGGCATTGAGGCTTCCGGGCCTATTTTAAAATTATTCCTGGACCGCTCGGTTTGGGCACCCCAGTATTTTTCTGCAGGAACCCGCACTTCGCCCATTGTATCGTATTCTATTCTGTAACCCATAATTTGGTAATTTTTCTGTCGCAAATTTAGAGTATTCGGTGTAAAGTCTATATGTTAAAGAAAAAGGAGCCTCATTAAGCTGAATGATATGGATATTAAATATCAAATAGTTGCGTTTTTGTAGGTGTTGTTTAATATTTTTTTTGATTTTTGTAAGGGCACTTAATTACTCCATTATGATTCGTGTGTACAATGGGTTGAACCTGCTTTTTCTTTTTATTTTCTTTTTTTTCGGCTGTTCTAACAAAGAAAACAGGAGAAGCCGGCTTGGAAATGACAAATTGGATAGTTTAGCGTTGATTTATGATGCAAAAAAGGCCAATAAACGAATTGATGCATTTATGCAGGAACTGCATCAAAAACACGGCTTTAACGGCAACGTGTTGGTTGCTAAAAGAGGAAAAATTATCTACCAAAATGCTATCGGTTGGGCTGATTACCCGAACCGTCATAGCCTGGAAATTGATTCTAAATTTGAGTTAGCTTCTGTATCTAAACCGTTAACCGCTACTGCTGTACTTATGTTGGTTGAGCGAGGGAAGATTAGGCTTAAGCAGGATGTTAGGGACTTCTTCCCTAACTTTCCATATGCTGGTATTACTATAAAAATGCTTCTTACCCATCGATCGGGGCTTACTAACTATGTTTATTTTGTTGATCGCCTTTGGAAATCACAACACAAAGACGAACATAAGGGAATTAGCAATGCGGAGGTTCTAAAGTTAATTGCTCAATACAAACCAGCTCTTTATTCTCAGCCGGGAAAGAAATTTCATTACAATAATTCCAACTACATGATCTTGGGAGCCATTATTGAAAAGGTTACCGGGATGTCTTATGCTGATTTTATGAAGGCGAATATTTTTATCCCCTGCGGGATGAAAAATACCGCAGTATATTCAAAGGTGGTATACGATACCATACCCGTAAAAGTGATAGGACACGATAGAACATGGCAATATTCGGTTAGGCAGAATTTTCTTGATGGCCCCGTTGGAGATAAAGGAATTTATAGTACGATACGTGATTTATTTTTATTTGACCGGGCATTAAAAGGTGGCCGGTTATTGAACAAAACAACCCTTGACTCTGCGTACACCGGTCGAAATGAGCTCTCAAAGGATTATTTTAATTATGGTTACGGATGGAGATTATTTGATAACAAAGTGAGTAAAGTAGCTTATCACACCGGATGGTGGCACGGTTTCAGACACATCTATTTGCGTGATATCTCGTCTGATATAACGATTGTTTTGCTTAGCAATATTAACAATAGAAGCTTAATGAAACTTGACGAATTGTATAAGATAGTTGGAATGCCTGTTATTCGTAAAAATGCTCAGGGTGGCGGAGAGAATCACGATGATTGAATTTTTTAAAAAAATCTGTTCAGAATAACAAAAAAAGCATACTTTTGTAGATATTTTTCTACAATTATTATTTAATAGTTAAAATATTTTCTTTTAAATTATATAAAATTAAAATTAAGAAAATACAGTTTATTAGTATATCATGTATATAGTATTCGGGGCATCATATGGGAATGAGTAAGGTATTTATAGTGGATGATGACCCAATTCATCAAAGAATTGTTCAAATAATGATTGAAAAGCATCGTATTTATGACAATTATGTCAGTTTTACGAACGCTCAGATTGCATTAGATTATTTATTGGAAAATATGAATTCTACTGATGAGCTTCCGGAAGTTATCTTATTAGATTTGAATATGCCGGTGATTGATGGCTGGGGGTTTTTGGAACAATTTCAAGCATTAAGAGAAAAACTTAAAAAAGCTATCAAAATTTATATCGTAAGCTCTTCTATAGATGAAAAAGATATATCCCGTTCAAAAAATTACGCTTTTGTAAGTGGCTTTATTTCTAAACCCCTTTCTCCAGAGATAATTAAGAGTACCCGTTAAACTTTCAGTTCGTTTAAGCTGTTATCTCTTACATAAATTCATTGCAATATGTTTGATAAATTAATGCAGGCTCAGCAAAAAGCTGAAGAAATTAAAAAGCGGCTTGATGGTATAACGGTAACCGGCGAGGTGGAGGCGGGCAAAATAAAAGTCACTTCTACCGCAAACAAAAAAATCACTTCTATTCATATAGACGCATCTTTTTTGGAAGCCGCTGATAAAGAAGAACTGGAAGAATTACTGGCGGTGGCTGCAAATAAAGCATTGGAGCAGGCAGACAATGTTAGCCAAACGGAAATGCAGGCGGCTACAAAAGATATGTTGGGGGGATTGGGCGGTATGTTTGGATCATGAAACTGTCCGCGGGGTGAGGAATCTAAAAGATCGCTTTAGTTGGTTGAGATTGTAGAAGACAAAGATATAATCCGCACCCACTCTACCCTTCGACAAGCTCAGGGATGAAGGCCGTCCGGATGAGCCTGTCGAATCCTTGTGTCAAAGGAGATCGATTGTCATGGCGAACTTGTCGAACCATAAAGGGAGAGATCACAACACGTGCGCCAGCTTCTGGATACGTTATTTCAACCCTTCCAGCTCAACCAACTGTTCGGGTTCAGTAACGGTCAATTCAGGTTTCCCTTTATAGTCTGCTAATTTTCCTGTTACCTTAATCGTTTTCCCTTTTAATTGTTCCTCCGGCTTATAGGTAAACTTAGATCGATCTTCACTTGTAATTACTATAGTTAATAAGTGATTAGGATAATCACCACCCATATTGAGTAACGTTTTTCCATTGTTTAAAACCCTGGTACTGTAAACCACATTGGTCACGGTGACTATTTCGCCAATATGTTCCGAAGCTTCTTTGGCATTGATCTGGGTTTGAGCGTTAGTTTTAATACTAAGAACCGCCATCAGGCAGGTAAGTGCTAGTAATTTTTTCATGAACCGAATATAAGAAAAATGACATGCGGTGGAATCATTTCTGAGTGGATAAATCTAGATATCTCCCTATGGTCCAGATGACAAAGGAAATAATAAATAAACTCAAATTAGGCAATGAGAACTGGAGGCTACGTAATCTATGTCCTTTTTGACTTTTTTTCAGATTTTCTATTGATAACAGTAAATTTGTTCAAACCTGAATCACATTTATGTTTCAGAAATTTATCAATAAAGAATTAACAGAATTTATCTGGTCATCAGAAGTAGATCATACTGAGATTTCGTCCGTTACTTTGCCATTTTTGGGACATGAATTGATTTTTAATTTCGGCGATTTATTTTCGATAAATAATTCTGAAAGCAAGTTTCTGACCTTTATTTCTGGATTATCTGCGAATCCTATGAAAACTCAGGTTAAGGGGTATTACCATACTTTAGGATTAATGCTTCACCCAACCACATTTTACAGGAGGTTTGGAGTCCCGGCAACAGAGCTGTCGGACAGTGCAAGTGATTTAAAAGATATTCTGGGAAAAGAAATTGGGATACTTACAGATAAGATAATTGATGAAAACAGTCCTGAAATAAGGATTGCCCTTGTAGAAAAGTTTTTTGCCAAAAAAAACTTTAAGAAAGAAGTACCTATGCCAGTTCTGCGTTTTATTAAAGATATTCAGATAGAATATCTTAGAAAAGGAAATTTAAATGCGATGGCTATAAATGCTGGTATCAGTTCAAAACACCTGATACATCTATTTAAAGAAGTTTTTGGAGTTAACCCACACAAATATTTACAATTGATCCATTTTAATAATGCACTTCACAGTTTATATCTAAATAAAGGGTTAAAACTCTCTTCAGTAGCATATCGTACTGGCTTTTTTGACCAATCACATTTTACAAGGATATTTAAAAAATATTCAGGAATCACCCCAAAACAGTATAAGAAAGCGATTCAGGAGAACCGGGTTTCTAAAAATTTCCCAAATACTATTATTAATTAGGGTAAATTTCGTCCTATTTTTCTAAGTTTTCTGTTTATTACTTTGCAATAGCTAAAAACAGAAGAAATGGAAAGAAAGGTTATCTTATATATTGCAATGAGCCTTGATGGTTATATAGCTAAACCGGATGATGATCTATCTTGGTTGTCTATGGTTCAAACAGAAGGAGAAGATTATGGTTATGCCAAATTTGTTGCAGATGTAGATGCTGCTATTGTGGGCAGAAGAACTTATGATAAAGTACTCAGCATGGGTTATGCTTTCCCTCATCATGATAAAGATTGTTATATCATAACCCGATCAGAAAAGCCCTCTGTAGGTAATGTTAAGTTTTATACAGGCGATTTGAAAACTTTAGTAACAGAACTAAAGAGTAAACCCGGAAAGAATATTTATTGTGATGGCGGAGCAGAGATCGTGCAACTCTTAATGAGATATAATTTAATAGACGAATTTATCATTTCTATTATTCCCATATTTCTTGGTGATGGTATTCGTCTGTTTAAGAGTGGCAGGCCGGAAACCTATTTGCAGTTATTAAGATCTGAATCTTTCCAATCCGGTTTGGTTCAATTGCATTATCAGCAAAAGGATAATTGAATCCTACCTCGGAGAATTGTCTATTTTTGCCCGCATTCCTCTTAAAGCTCCAAGCAGTAACAGATAGTACAGGCATGGTATCCCCACAAAAATCAATTCACTTTTAATTACCCGAAACCCCCATTCACTAAAAAAATTGTG
>JANWIB010000002.1 GCA_025450155.1 Sphingobacteriaceae bacterium | reverse complement strand
ACCATTTCTGGCTAGAAGGAATGGAGCATTTTTAATTCTAAAGTTTATTAATATGAAAAAGTTTCTTATCACAAGCCTTCTTTCATTAACTTGTTATGCAGTTTCTGCACAACTCAACGTAAATATAAATATCGGACTTCAACCACTGTGGGGTCCAACCGGCTATGATCATGTAGAATATTATTACCTACCAGATGTTGATGCCTATTACCATATCTCGAACAGACAATTTATTTATTTAAGCAACGGAGAATGGGTATTCTCTGTCAATCTTCCTTCCAGATACAAAAGTTATGATCTATATAGCGGCTACAAGGTGGTTATAAATACCCCGGATCCTTATCGCTATTACAAAACTCACAAAGTAAAATATGCAAAATATAAATCACAAAAGAATAAACAAACCATCATCATTCATAGCAATGACCCTAAATATTACGTTATTAAAGGACATCCCGGGAAAGGAAAAATAAAAAATGAAGGGCATGAAAAGAGAGGTGAAGGAGGCAAAGATCATCATAAAAACAAAGGGAAACATTAATGTCTTCCTTTATTTTGAGATTATTTTATTGCTTCTCGTATTCTTAAAAGCTTAACTAATAAATCTTCCAGCAAATCTAAATGGAGCATATTCGCTCCATCCGATTTTGCATGTTGCGGTTCAGGATGTGTTTCTATAAACAGGCCGTCGGCTCCAACCGCGATAGCAGCTTTGGCGATGGTTTCTATTAAAGCCGGTTTTCCTCCAGTTACTCCGCTGGTTTGATTAGGCTGCTGTAAGGAATGGGTACAATCCATTACCACAGGAACACCAAAAGACTGCATCTCGGGTATACCTCTAAAATCAACAACTAAATCCTGGTAGCCAAAGGTATTTCCCCGATCGGTTAAAATCACATTCGGATTGCCCGAATCTATCACTTTATCTACAGCAAACTTCATGGATGAGGCAGAGAGGAATTGTCCCTTTTTAACATTAATTGTCTTACCGGTTTTTGCAGCCGCAAGAAGCAAATCTGTTTGACGGCATAGAAAAGCCGGAATCTGTAAAACATCTACGTATTCGGCAGCCATCGCTGCTTCGTGACTTTCATGAATATCAGTTACGGTTGAAACATCAAACTCTTGGTTTACTTTGCTTAAAATTTTCAACGCTTTTTCATCACCAATTCCGGTAAAGGAATCCATGCGAGAACGGTTTGCTTTACGATAAGAGCCTTTAAAAATATAAGGTATTTGAAGTTTATCGGTAAGTTTAATAATCTTTTCAGCAATACGCAGGGCCATTTCTTCACTTTCGATAGCGCAAGGCCCGGCCATCAGAAAGAAATTTCCGGAATCTTTATATTTTATTTTTGGTAACTGCTCTAATGCCATCAGTTTCCTAACTCTGATAAAAACTTAATACGCATTAATTGAAGTTCTTCACGGGTATATTCCTCATCACCTAACTCTTTTAACGCTTCATCAATGGAATCAACCTCTACGCTCCTAAAATAATCAAAAACTTCATCCTGACGGTCTTCATCAATCATTTCATTAATATAATAGTTCAGGTTCAGTTTAGTTCCCGAATTCACGATTGATTCTACTTCACGTATAATATCTCCATAGGATAAGCCTTTCGAAGAAGCAATATCTTCCAGTGCTATCTGACGGTCAATATTTTGTATAATGGAAACCTTCAATGCCGATTTATTCGCGGCGCTCTTTATCACCAAATCAATCGGTCTGTCAATATCATTTTCTTCTACATATTGCTTGATAAGTTCAACGAACGAGGATCCAAACTTCGTGGCTTTCCCAGCCCCTACTCCCTGAATTTGCTTTAATTCATCCAGCGTGATTGGATAATGTGTACACATTTCCTCTAAAGAAGGATCCTGGAAAACTACAAATGGAGGTACATTCTTTTGTTTGGCTATCTTTTTGCGCAGCTCTTTTAGCATCTGCAGCAATTGAGTGTCTAAAGAAGTCCCGCCCGGCTGTGTTCCTTCTTCCTGATCGTCATCTCCCGCTTCTATCTCTACATTAAGTACAAATTTTATCGTATGCGGATTTTCAATAAAAGCTTTTCCGGTTTTGGAAAGCTTAAGCAAACCGTAGTTATCAATATCTTTAGAAAGATAATTGTTTAATATAGCTTGCCTTAACAACGATTTCCATAAGATGAGGCCATCTTCCTTACCCGTTCCAAAAAGCGAAAGTTTATTTTGTTTATAGGCCGATATTTGTTGATTATCTATGCCCATCATGATGTTGATAATATGATTATCGTCAAACTTCTCGCCCAGCTCTTCTATTAATTTTAAAATAGTTTGCAACTTTTCAGAAGCATCGAAATGTGTTTTTGGGTGGCTGCAATTATCACACATGCGGTTACAGCCTGCTTCATTAAAATTTTCCCCGAAATAATACAAAATTTGCTTTCTCCGGCAAGCGGAAGACTCGGCATAATCTATCACCTCTTTCAAGATTTGGGTTCCGATTTCACGTTCAGAAACCGGCTTATCTTTCATAAACTTGATGAGTTTATCAATGTCCTTTTCAGAATAAAAGGCTAAACAAATACCCTCTCCTCCATCACGTCCGGCACGCCCAGTCTCCTGATAATAGCCTTCCATACTTTTTGGAATATCATGATGAATGACATAACGAACATCCGGTTTATCTATTCCCATTCCGAAAGCAATGGTAGCCACAATGACTTCCGCATCTTCCATCAGGAATTTATCCTGCGTTTCGGCACGTGTTTTTGGGTCTAACCCTGCGTGGTATGGGAGTGCCTTAATCCCATTCAGATTTAAAGATTCGGCAACTTCCTCTACTTTTTTACGACTCAGGCAATAAACAATACCTGATTTACCCAAATTTGATTTAATAAATCGAACGATTTCCTTCATCACATTTCGCTTCGCCCTAACCTCGTAATATAAATTAGGTCGATTAAATGACGATTTAAACAAGGTCGAATCATTCATTTGCAGGTTTTTAATAATGTCCTGCTGTACTTTTGGCGTAGCTGTTGCGGTTAAGGCGATAATTGGAATATTATCGCCCAAATTGCCAATTACCTGGCGGATTTTTCTATACTCCGGGCGGAAGTCATGCCCCCATTCCGAAATACAATGTGCTTCATCTACCGCTACAAATGAGATAGTAATTAAACGCAGAAACTCAATATTCTCAACCTTAGTAAGCGATTCCGGGGCTACATACAACAATTTGGTCTCTCCGCTCAACACATCCTCTTTTACCTTCGTAATCTCTGTTTTATTAAGAGAAGAATTTAAAAAATGAGCGATACTGTCTGTCCCCCCAAAAGCTCTTAATTGATCTACCTGATTTTTCATCAGGGCAATAAGCGGCGAAATAACAATTGCCGTTCCTTCACTCATCAGTGCAGGCAGTTGGTAACAGATGGATTTACCGCCCCCTGTAGGCATAATAACAAATGTATCTTTCTTTTGCAGGATATTTGTAATGATGGCTTCCTGCTCACCTTTAAAATTATCGAATCCGAAAAAATTTTGTAAATTATCGAATAATGACTTCTTGATCTCCATGTCCTCCCAAAAAATAATAGAAAAGCGTAATTTTCAACCAAAATAACATATTTTTGCCGAGATTCAATATCAGGTCTAATAAAAAAATAATCTTTTTGAGAACTTCTTCAGAAATCGTTGAAATTGCCCGAAAAACTCTTGAAATTGAACTCGAAGGAATTTCAGGGCTTCTACATCGAATAACTAATGATTTTGCAGTAATAATTGATGCTATTTTAAAAATAAAAGGCAGAGTCATTATTACTGGAGTCGGAAAAAGCGCCATAATCGCTCAAAAAATTGTAGCCACCTTTAATTCTACAGGAACACCATCAATTTTTATGCATGCCGGGGATGCCGTTCATGGTGATTTAGGCATTATTCAAAAAGACGATATGGTAATCTGTATTTCAAAAAGTGGAAATACGCCAGAAATAAAGGTTTTAGTTCCTTTATTGAAGCAATCGGGCAATATTTTAGTTGGAATGACAGGCGATATGAACTCGTACCTGGCTAAACAAGCAGATTATAATTTAGATACTACGATAGAAAAAGAAGCTTGTCCGCATAACCTGGCTCCCACTACCAGCACTACCGCTCAATTAGTTATGGGTGATGCTCTGGCTGTTTGTTTATTGGAATGTAGAGAGTTTAGCAGCGCCGATTTTGCTAAATATCATCCCGGAGGTTCTCTGGGCAAGCGTCTTTATTTAAAAGTAAAAGATCTTTCATCTCTCCATGAGAAGCCTCAGGTTTCTATGATTACACCTATACGAGAAGTACTGATAGAAATTACTCAAAACAGGCTTGGAGCCGTAGCTGTGATAGAAAAAGACCAGATAAAAGGTATAATTACTGATGGTGATATTCGCCGAATGTTAGAAAAATATACTACCATTGAAGGCTTAAAAGCCGGTGATATTATGAGTAAAATCCCCAGACAGATAGATCAGGATGAACTGGCTGCCAATGCATTGGAAATGATGAGGCAACACAATATCACGCAATTGCTGGTAGTCGAAAATGGAAAATATAATGGCATCATCCATTTACATGATTTGTTAAAAGAAGGTATTATCTAAGCAATCCTATTGAAATGAACAAAAATTTTTATGCGGTAATTATGGCAGGAGGAATTGGCAGTCGGTTTTGGCCCATAAGCCGCACAGCACATCCAAAACAGTTTATTGATATTCTCGGAACCGGAAAAACATTAATTCAAAATACGTATGACCGCTTTTTGAAAATAGTTCCTAAAGAAAATATCTATATCGTTACGAATGAGAGTTATCGCGATCTGGTTAAACAACAATTGCCCGAGCTTAATGAACAACAAATTTTGGGTGAACCGGTTATGCGGAATACCGCACCCTGTGTTGCTTATGCTTGCCATAAAATCAATATGTTGAATCCGGACGGAGCCATTGTGGTTGCTCCCTCAGATCATTTGATCATTGATACAGAACGTTTTGTGCAAAATGTTACCGACTCTTTAACTAATGCGCAAAAATATGATTGCTTAATCACATTAGGGATTAAGCCTTCACGCCCAGATACCGGTTATGGCTATATTCAATATACCTCTCAAACCTTAAACAATGATTTTCATAAAGTAAAAACGTTCACAGAAAAACCTAATCTGGAATTAGCCCGCACTTTTATTCAAAGTGGCGATTTTTTGTGGAATGCAGGTATTTTCGTATGGTCGATTGGTGCAATTCTGAAAGCATTTGCTCAATATCTCCCGGAGATGAACGATGTTTTTAAAGAGGGTAAAGAGATTTATAATACGCCAAAGGAGCAAAATTTTATTCAATCCGCTTATTATCAATGCACCAACATTTCTATTGATTATGGAATTATGGAAAAAGCCGAAAACGTGTATGTTTTGCCTACCGATTTCGGCTGGTCTGATTTAGGAACCTGGGCCTCGGTATATGAAATTGGTGAAAAGGATTACGTTGGCAATGTGGTTATTCCATCCGAAAAAGTAATCATGTACGATTCATCGAACTGTATGATTAATGTGCCCGAAGAAAAACTGGTGATTTTGCAAGGATTGGATAATTATATTGTAGTGGAAGCTAACAACACATTAATGATTTGACAGAAAGATAAAGAGCAAAGCGTTAAACAATTTGTTTCAGATGTAAAAGCCCGGTTTGGTACGGAGTATATATAGGAATGACTTCAAAAATATTTTTTATACTATTTCTTATTTCCTGCATTTT
>JANWIB010000001.1 GCA_025450155.1 Sphingobacteriaceae bacterium | reverse complement strand
GGCAATCTTTAACATGGACCGCTACATTGTTTCGAGCATAACCAAAAGTGGCAGCACCAACAAACAAATTTTACAGGCAACACCACGAATACTCCTAGCCATCATGATTGGGATCGTAATTTCCCGCCCGCTCGAATTAAAAGTTTTTGATAAAGAAATACGTCAGAAATTAAAAACCAGTTACCTGAACGGGCAGCGTTCTAAAATTGATACCCTGAATAAAACCTTTGTTAATAAATATACCATGGAACTGGGCAAAATGCAGGAGTTGAAAACGGAGCAGGATGCCCTCACAAAAGATATAAACCAATCTCGCTATGTATTAAACCAGGAAGTTTTTGGCGATAAAACCAACCAAACATCGGGTATTTTAGGGTATGGAACTTACGCTAAAAAAAAGGAAGCGGTAATTAATCAAAAGATAGAACGCCTGGAAGCCGTAAGAGCCGAAATGAAGAAGATGGAAGATTTCATTAACCGGCGAAAGGAAATGGATGGATTGGCAGAACAGCGCATGTTTAGCGGCAAACAATTAGACAGCTTAGTAAATGTAGCCGGGTTTGCCGACCGAAACTGGGCTTTAGGGCAGCTGCATTTTAATGCCGATGGCAGTAAAGATATGGGAACTTACTTAGCCATTTCTTTTATTGCATTTCTGTTTATACTTTTTGAATGCCTCCCGGTATTTGTTAAGCTAATGAGCAGCCCCGGCCCGTATGATTTTGCACTGCAGAACATGGAAGAATCTGCCATTTACGGCACTATAAAGAACAAAGATTTTGATATTGCGGTAGCGGATGGTGTTCAGGAAACAAAAGTGGAAACCGAAATTGATAAGCAAAAACAGCTCATTCGAGAAAAATCTGAACAAGAATTAAAGAGTTACTCTTTTGATTGATCCCCAATGGGGGGAGCGTAAAATCCGCTATCTAACAATCAGTTAATTTTAAAACATTAGAATTTACCGGGTTTCGTATATTTATGCCCATCGGTAATCTTATATGGACAGACAAAAATTAACAACACTATTAAAAGTAATTGCTATACCGACTTTATACGCAATAAGTCTCAGAATTTTTTTTGGTGTGACAACCTGGAAGGAACTCTGTTCTGTCATGTCAGCCTCTTTTATTTTTTGTTTACCAACCATTGTAGGAGCATTGACAGTATATTTCTTACCTGTAGATAAGGCAAGAAAATCGGCCTATCGAATTCTTATGCCCTGGATACCCATATTTATCTTTTTTATTATAACCCTTGGATTAAAAATTGAAGGATGGGCCTGTTGGCTTATGGTGCTACCTTTATTTTTAATTGCAGCTTCAATCGGAGGCCTTATTGGTGGTTATCTGAAACTAAAGAACAGATATAATAAAACCTATATTTCCTTATTGCCATTATTGCCATTATTTATGTCGCCTATTGAGCACATGATTGACTCAATTCCGGGTAGTTATGAAGCATATACTTACATTGACATTCACGCAAGTCCCGAAAAAATCTGGAAGAATGTAACGAGAGTTAAAGAAATTAAAGAGGAACAGGATAAGGGTTGGTTAACAAGAACACTTGGGTTTCCCAGACCTGTAAAGGCCGAGCTTAATTATGAAGGGAAAGGGGCTTATAGAAAAGCCATTTTTACTAACGGATTAGTATTTCACGAAACAGTTTCTGAATATGTTGACAAAAAGAAAATGATATTTTCAATTAAAGCATATCCTCACGAAATCCCATCAACCACAATGGACGAACATGTAGTAATTGGCGGGCAATATTTTGATGTATTAAATGGTACTTATGAATTAGAGAAACTTAATAAAACCACTAGCAGACTTCATTTGTATAGCCATTTCAAATTGACAACCAAATTTAACTTTTATGCAAGTTGGTGGGCAAAATGGATTATGAAAGACATTCAATACAATATTTTACAGGTTGAAAAGCAGCGGGCAGAAAGCGAATAAGGTTTAGAAGTTATTAGAATAGCCTTATTGCAGAATTTCCCTGATATCCTCCGCTGTTAGGGATTTCACGAAACTCTCTTCTGTTGTAATCAAACTTGCCGCCACTGATTTTTTTCGATTTTGCAGGGCCAATATCTTTTCTTCCACACTATCCTTGGTGATGAACTTATAGATGAAAACTTTTTTATCCTGCCCAATACGATGTGTCCGGTCTATAGCCTGCTGCTCCACCGCCGGGTTCCACCAGGGATCAAGAATAAATACATAATCTGCTTCTGTGAGATTTAAACCAACACCACCGGCTTTTATCGAAATTAAAAATAATTGAATTTCTTTATTTTCACGAAACTCATTAACCACCTCGCCGCGGTTTCGGGTTGCTCCATCCAGATAAGCATAAGGCACTTTTTCCTGATCAAAATAAGCCCTGTAAATATCCAATTGTTTCACAAACTGCGAGAATACCAATATCTTATGCCCGCGAGATAATACATTTTCCAGGGTATGAATCACGCTTTCAAACTTCCCCGAACTACCTTCATAGCTACTGTCAATTAGTTGTGGATGATTAGCAATTTGTCGCAGCTTGGTTAAACCCTGCAACAACTGCACGGCAGTATTCTGATAAGTTCCGCTCTCCATACCCACTAGCAATTCATTACGATATTGCGATTTTATCTTTTCATAATATTGACTTTGCTCTTCGTCCATTTGACAAAAAAACAATTGCTCGGTTTTTTCTGGCAACTCTTTAGCTACCTGATCTTTAGTGCGACGAAGAACAAAAGGTTTAATCAGTACCTGTAGTTTTCGGGCTTGTTCTTCATCCCTCTTCTTTTCAATAGGATTTACAAAGTCACTTTGAAAATAATGCTGATTTCCTAATAGGCCGGGGTTGATAAACGATAGTTGTGTCCAAAGATCATTCACTGTATTTTCAACCGGAGTTCCACTCAGAATAAGTTTATGTTGAGATTTTAGTTGTTTTATTGCCCGGTATGATTTTGAAGCCGGATTTTTAATATTCTGGCTTTCATCTAAAATAATGTACTGGAAATAAAGATGCTTAATTAGCTCAATATCCACCCGGGTAATACCATAAGTTGTAAAAACAACATCATAGTCCATAAACTGCGCTGCATCTTTATTTCTTAATGTGCCGGTATAAACCAGTATTTTTAATTCAGGAGCGAATTTCTCTGCCTCATTAAGCCAGTTATAAATTAATGAAGTCGGCATAATGATTAACGAAGTTGATTGAACCTCTTCTTCATCGGCCTCTTCCTTAATTTTTTGTAGAAGCGCTAAAGTCTGTACCGTTTTACCCAGGCCCATGTCATCGGCCAGGCAACCGCCAAAATTATATTTTCGCAAAAAATGGAACCAGTTATATCCAGCTTTTTGATATGGACGCAATTCTCCTTTAAACCGTTCGGGCATTGGGGCTTCTTCAATCTCCTCAAAATCGATCAATTGCTGTAATTTCCGATCAATAGTAACACTCGCCAACTCACTATTGGCAAAATCATTAATCAAGCCGATGTGATGTTTCTTCAGCTTTAACCCATTTTGCCCATCGGCAAAATGTAATAAGTTACCGAATTGCGTAAACCATTTATCGGGGATAATGGCAATCTCGCCCGATGGTAAAGTAAACTCACGTATCCGGTTGAGGATATGATGTTTCAAATCGAGGAAAGGAACCTCATAAGGACCAAAATGTACTACGGCATACACGTCAAACCAATCATTCGACTCCCGGAATTCCAGATTAATTTTGCTGCTGCCAAAAACAAAGCGTCTTTGCCCCTCGGGTTGTTCAAATTGAAACCCCCTTTCAGTCAATTCATCGTGATGATCATTTAACCACTCCAAAATATTAAATGACTGGTCTTCCTCGTTTTGATTTCCAAATTCCTCTACTTCAAGATGAATAAACAGGGATCTGGCAGTTTTTAATCCCATTTGTAATAACTCATCCAGCTTGTTCTTCTCCCAGATAAGCGACCGTTTAACCCGATGAAAAATATAATCATCGCCCTGTTTTTCCACCCGAACAGTTACCTGCTTATCGCTCCCCGCCGGAAAAACATAGGTTCCGTATTTAAAATAAAGCTGCAATTGGGAAGTTCCCTGCGGGATATAAATCACTTTCAATACCGGAATTGCTTCGTATTTTTCAGTGCGAATTTCTATCCCTTCGGCATACACATGGTGTTTTTCAATTAACGGGCTTACAAATTTTTCGAAATAGGTTTTTTCAGAAGCTTTAGGGATTGAGATGTATCGCTTATTCAAAAAAGGTTGTAATTTTTTTCCCTCCATGTTTTGCTCAAACTGATACAAAACATCTTCTAAAAGCAAAGCCGCGGGCTGATTAGAAATTACCTGAGCATCTTTAAACATAAATTCGATACGTAATCCCTGATATTTAATAGTAGGGAAATAGCGGGTTTCCTGCTCGTTGCGCCTGAAATGAAACAGGATAGACGCGGGATCTTCTGCCAACTGAATACGGCGTTCCACTGGCCAGCCTTCCTTTCCCATCAGGAAAAGCTCCTTTTCCTTCAAGAGCACTAAGGCCTCGCCAATTCTTTTTTCAATTTTAGGCCGGATAACCTCATGGAGTTTTTCATCGTAGATTTTACTAAAAAACTCAACCGGACGTATGGGCTTTTTGTAATACCGTTTAATGATGTTTCCCTGCTCGGTTTCTTCCAGAAGTTTAATCAGCTTTAAATCTGTTTCATCTAAAAGGCGTAAAAATTCCTTCGCTGTTGTAGAAAATAAACGTTGATAAGTAAGCGAAAAACCACCATCAGGATTTAACTGAACCACATGAGGTTCGATCAAATATCCTAAAAAATCGTGTTTACAGATAGAATATACTAGTTTACAGGGCTTACTACTATCAACGCGTAACATAGATACAATGCAAAAATTAGTGCAAGGTATCGGAATAAAAAATTCTAAATCTAAGTAGAAAATGTGGATAAAAGAAGAGTCCGAATGTTAAACCCTAAAATGTCTTGGTTATATGAAACTACCATTCATGATTTTGCAATCCTCGTAGCGCAGTTTAAGTATATGATTCGCCTCGAAAAGTTTTTCTAGGCGTTCATAGAAAACCATAATTTCTACCGGATTTTTTAATGCCTCTATTTCTTTTGAGGAAAGGACTATGTATAAATTATCCCGTACTTTTTTCCGAAGTTCTGGCAATGAATAAAAAATAAAGAAGTCTTCTATTGCCACAAGTGGATTATCACGCTCTTGCTTATTAAGGAATCGCGGAAAATACTCTGAAGGTACATAGTCTTTAATCATATTTAATTTCTTTTTTAGTAAAATCGCTAATGAAAAACAAGTCGCTTACATTACATATTTGTTTTACAACGTATACAATTGTGTCTAATTATAACAATAAATAAACACTATTGTTTAATAATTGAACATATTTTGTTCATTATTTTGATTAAATGTGTTGCCTACCTTCAATGCATTGAAAGAGAACAAAAAAATTCATCGGGGAGAAGTTTTAGAGAAGGCCGTTCAACAAAGCGACCTGAGTAAAACAATAATTGCCAAAAGGGCGGGCTATACCCGTTCCTCGCTTTATATTCACTGCAGTAAGGCTGATCTTCCATTTGATATATTAGAACGATATGGAAAAGCATTGGGATTTGATTTCACAACAATATTTCCAGAAATGATTACGTATATATCATTTGAAGAACCGGAAGCACAATACAAACAGGCGTTAACTTTTGAACAAATGGTTAAACAACGCGACCAATGGCGCAATAAGTATTACGACCTGTTAGAAAAATACAACCGTCTGATTGAAGATAAATATAACCTGAATGATGAGTAATTATAAAATAATTCTTTTGGCGCCCGATTAGCTAATTATTTTAATGTCTCTGTAAAATGAATTTCCTCGTATGCCTGCTCTTATGTTCAATAACTATAAATACACAGGAGAAGCAACATATGCTCAAGACAGATAAGGTATCAGTATTCTCTGGAACTTGGGAATGGTATGCGAAGAAACAGGTTAAAAATTCAGAAAGTCTTTTTGGCATCTATTTAAAAATCGACAATCAAACACCTTCCAATAAAAATACAATTTTAGGCCAATACATCTACACCCATGAAGGAAGAAAAATTCAAAATACCTTTGAGTTTCTAAGTGGAAAACCCGGACTTAAAGGGGATTCATCGGATGGTAAAACATTGGTTCTGGAGATTTATGATGAGAAAAATCATAGTGTCGGGAAAGCCCGGCTTGAAATAATTAATGAAGAGCAAAACTTAGCTGTATGGACATTAAAAACCTATACCGGCTCGTTTTCTCTACCCAAAAAACTGACCTTGAAAAGAATGAGGACGATGCCGCGATATTAAATGGGTTAAGTTCCAGAATAAGTAAACATAGGCCTCATACAATTCCTCTTCTTTAAAAAATTCTTTCTCTATCTAGAAATGAATATTCTCTTCACCATAAATTATCCCGAAATAATATGATTTTCGCCTTTTTAGCAGCCTACACAGCCAAAAAATATGGTAAAATGGCGTATAAATGGCGTATAAATTTGTAGTTGGCCTTTTGAAAATACTTTCATAAAAAGTTTTCAACAAAAATTTATTTCCCGTATCTTTGCAATCCCAATTTAAGGGGTAAATTATATTTTAATTAATTTAAATATCAAGCAAGTGAATACGTTAAGTTACAAAACTGTCTCTGCCAACAAAAAAACCGTTAACAAAGAATGGATAGTTGTTGACGCACAAGGCGAGATTTTGGGGCGCTTGTCATCTAAGATCGCAATGATGATCCGTGGAAAAAACAAGCCTTCGTTCACCCCAAACGTAGACTGCGGCGATAACGTCATTGTTATTAATGCAGACAAGGTAAAACTGACCGGAAACAAGTTTTCTGAAAAAACTTATGTTTCATACACTGGTTACCCAGGTGGTCAGCGTTTCATTTCTCCTAAGGAGTTAATGGCAAAGCATCCGGAACGTGTAGTTGAAAAAGCTGTACGTGGTATGCTACCTAAAAATCGTTTGGGCCGTGCAATTTTCAAAAACCTACATGTATATGCAGGAAATGAGCATCCACATGCAGCTCAAAATCCGAAAACCATTAAACTTTAATTTAAAAGAGAAAAGAAATGCCAACAACTAACACTTCAGGAAGAAGAAAAACTGCAGTTGCCCGCGTTTATTTAGCCGAGGGTAAAGGCAACATTACCGTAAACGGTAAAGATTACAAAGAATATTTCCCCACATTGCCATTGCAATACATTGTTAACCAATCGTTAGAAGTTTCTGAAAACGGTGGTAAATTTGATATCAACGTAAACGTTGCGGGTGGCGGCGTTAAAGGACAGGCAGAAGCCGTACGTTTAGCGGTTGCTAAAGCTATTGTTGAATTAGACCCAGCAACTAAACCTTCATTGAGAGCTAAGGGCATTATGACCCGTGATGACCGGATGGTGGAGCGTAAAAAACCAGGTCGTAAAAAGGCCCGCAAAAGATTTCAATTTAGTAAACGTTAATTTAAGGAGGATCAAACAATGGCTAGAACAACATATCAGGACTTACTTGATGCAGGTGTACACTTTGGTCACCTTACCCGCAAATGGGATCCGAAAATGGCACCATACATTTTCATGGAGCGTAATGGCATCCACATTATAGATTTAAATAAAACGTTAACAAAAGTAGAAGAAGCTGCTGCCGCAATTAAACAAATTGTTAAATCCGGTCGCAAGGTTTTATTCGTAGCTACTAAAAAACAAGCTAAAGATATTGTTGCCGAACAGGCAAAATTAGTAAACATGCCTTTTGTAACCGAGCGTTGGTTAGGTGGTATGTTAACAAACTTCTCTACCGTACGTAAGTCAATCAAAAAGATGTCTAACATTGATAAAATGACTAAAGACGGTACTTACGATGTATTATCGAAAAAAGAAAAATTAATGATTGGGCGTGAACGTATAAAACTAGAAACTCTTTTAGGAGGTATCTCTGATTTGAACCGTTTACCTGCTGCCTTGTTCCTTATCGATGTAAAAAAAGAGCATATTGCTGTTACCGAAGCGTTGAAACTGAACATCCCTACTTTTGCAATGGTAGATACTAACTCTGACCCTTCTAATATTGACTTCCCGATTCCTGCCAACGATGATGCTACTAAATCAATCTCTTTGATTACAGACATCATTATAAAAGCAATTCAAGAAGGTTTAGATGAGCGTAAGCGTGAAAAAGAAGATGAGGCAGAAAAAGAAGGCGCTGTGGCCAAAGCAAAAATCGATAACGGTGAAGCCGAAAAAGAAGTAGCTAAGCCTAAAAAGCAAGTGAAAGCAGATCTTGATCTTGAGGAAGTTAAATCAGAAGCCACAGTAGAAGAAAACACCGATACAAAAAAAGAAACAGCTAAACCCAAAAAGGTGGCAAAAGCAAGTGCCGAGAGTAAAGCAAAAGTTGCAACGCCTAAGCGTACACGCAAAGTAAGCGCTTCATCTGAAGCTGCCAAAAGCGAAGAATAAATTAGTTGCGGGTTATTTATTGCGAGTATAGCCTTGTAATCGCAATAGCTAGCCCGTAATTTTCAACAAAAACACATAAAAGAAAAATAGTATGTCTACAGTACAAATATCTGCCGCCGATGTAAACAAACTACGTCAGCAAACCGGGGCAGGAATGATGGATTGCAAAAAAGCCTTAACCGAAGCAAATGGCGATTTTGAAGCTGCAATTGATTACTTGCGTAAAAAAGGCGCTAAAGTTGCTGCAAGTCGTCAGGACCGTGAGTCTAATGAAGGTGTTGTTATTGCCAAAACTACAGCTGATGGAAAGCGTGGAGTAGTAATCGAATTGAATTGCGAAACCGATTTCGTAGCCAAAAATGCTGATTTTATTGCCTTTGCTAATAGCATCGCTGATCTTGCCATCGAAAAGAATCCTTCTTCAGTTGAAGAATTAACATCTTTAAATTTAAACGGAACAAAATTATCAGATCAAATATTAGATCAAACTGGTAAGATTGGCGAGAAGATTGGTGTTTCTAAATACGAATCTGCAAGTGGTGAAAAAGTAATTGCTTATATCCATGGTAACTACCGTCTGGGAGTATTGGTAGCATTAAGTGCCAATACAAGTGGAGCGGAAGAAGCTGGAAAAGACGTAGCGATGCAAATTGCTGCTATGAATCCAGTGGCTATTGATAAAGATGATGTGGATGCACGTACTATTGAGCGGGAGCTTGAAATTGCAAAAGAGCAAATTCGTGCAGAAGGCAAGCCAGAAGAAATGGTAGAAAAAATTGCTGCCGGTAAATTGAACAAGTTCTACAAAGAATCTACTTTATTAAACCAGGAGTTTGTAAAGGATTCTTCTAAAACGATTTCGCAATTCCTTGACGGCGTAACTAAAGGATTAACAGTAACCGCATTTAAGCGGGTTCAATTAGGAGCTTAATTATTTAAATCCTCGCCAAACGGCGGGGATTTTTTTTGGACTTATGGTTACGGCATTACATAATTGTATTCTACTTACCGGTAAAGAAACGCTTAACAATAAAGCGGTCCTGGTTCGGGATGGAATGATAACCGGAATTATTTCTGAAGAAGAAATACCTTCTGATGCAAAGTCAGTAAATCTTAACGACAACTACCTTGCTCCCGGCTTTATAGATCTTCAAATTTATGGCAGCGGCAGAAAGCTTTTTGGAGGCAAGCCTACAGTAGAAGCATTAGAACAAATGGAAACAGATTTGCTGAAGCATGGATGCACGGGGTTTTTAGCTACGGTAGCCACTAATAGTGATCAGGTTGTAGATCAAGCTATCGAAGCAGCAAAAGCATACCGCCCCAAGGCGAAAGGAAACTTTCTCGGACTTCACCTGGAAGGCCCTTACCTGAATGCTGAAAGAAAAGGTGCCCATCCAGAAAAATTTATTAAAAAAGCAACTCTTGCAGAAATAAAAGGTTGGTTGGAGCATGCGGAAGGTGAAATCAAAATGATGACATTAGCTCCTGAACTTCAAGATTCAGAAATAATAACCTACCTGCACACAAAAGGAATTGTATTATCGGTTGGGCACAGTAATGCTTCTTATGATGAAGCTATGCAATTCTTAAGTAATGGCATTACGGCAGCTACGCATTTGTATAACGCAATGCCAACAATACATCACAGAGAGCCGGGGTTAATACCTGCAATATTTGAAAAGAAGCCCTATTCAAGTGTTGTAGCGGATGGCATTCATGTAAGTTTCCCAATGATTGACCTTGCAAAAAGAGAGTTGATGGATAAGCTATTCTTAATAACAGATGCGGTAACGGAAACCAATGAGGGAATTTACCCTCATATACTAGCCGGTAACAAGTACACCATGCCCGATGGTACTTTATCGGGTTCTAACCTCACCATGATAGCGGCTGTTAAAAACTGCGTTATTCATACACGTATTAAATTAGAAGAAGCTGTTCGGATGGCATCCACTTATCCGGCAAAAGTAATAGGCTTAGAACAGCAGATGGGTTACATTGCCCCTCAATATCAGGCAAACTTTATCGTTTTTACTAAGGATTTCGAAGTTCAGCAGACCTGGCTTAAGGGTATTCTCTGCTAAAAAAATTTATACATTTGACAAATATTCTCAAAATGAAATATAAACGCATCCTTTTAAAACTTAGTGGCGAATCTTTAATGGGCGATAAACAATACGGAATTGATACCGATCGGGTATTGCAATACGCTAAAGATATCAAAGAAGTGCATCAAAAGGGGTTACAAATTGCCATTGTTATTGGCGGAGGTAATATTTTTCGAGGGTTGAGCGCAGAAAAATCAGGAATGGACCGTGCACAGGCAGATTACATGGGCATGCTGGCAACAGTAATTAACTCAATGGCCTTACAAAATGCACTTGAAACTATTGGAGTACCTACCCGGTTACAATCAGCCATCAAGATGGAACAAATTTGCGAACCATTTATACGCCGAAGAGCCATGCGCCATTTAGAAAAAGGCCGTATCGTGATTTTTGGAGCGGGTACCGGAAATCCTTATTTTACTACCGATACAGCCGCTTCGTTGCGTGCTATTGAAATTAAGGCAGATGTGGTATTAAAAGGTACACGGGTAGATGGTATCTATACCACCGATCCGGAGAAAAACCCCGATGCCATTCGTTACGATGAAATTACATTCCAGGAGGTGTACGACAAAAATTTAAATGTAATGGATATGACGGCATTCACGCTGTGCCAGGAAAACAACCTCCCCATCATTGTTTTTGATATGAATAAATCCGGAAATTTTATGCGCATCACTAATGGAGATCCTATAGGTACTCTCGTTAAATAATCTCAACCGATACGTATCATATCTTATATAGTTGATTAAAGAACTGTTTTCTAAACCACAGCTCAAAAGCAGGGTCTAGAAATTCGAACAGGCCATTCACTTCATCAATTAAATCATTCTGAATTAAGATGGCTTTATTCTTGCTCACGTTACGAGGAGTGCCCAAATGATAATTCTGCATAACGTTAGCACTGGTAAAACGGCTTTCGCCCCGGACTACAGCTTTTAGCAAATTTAACTGCGTGTGGCTAATAGATTCTATTTCTTTCTGATAAAACGGTGTATTCGCTTGCAATAATTCGTTTAGGGCAGCTTCTATTTCAGGTTTTCCTGCCTTTTTTTTTGTTAAATTCCAGGTATAATGTGCCAGCTGTTGTACATACCAGGAATGATTTTTCATCAGCCGGGGAATCACCTCAGCATCCGCTTTATCTATCAGTTTTCCACTGGTGGCAAAACTTTTTGAAATAAATGTTACCCACTTTTTAGTCTCAATCTTGGGCAATAACATCATATCTCCAAAGCGATAAAAGGCCTTAGATGGGTTGTTAAAAATATCTGCCAGTAGGTGTCTTTTACTACCATATAAACAATAAGTAACCCGACGTTGGCGCTGCCAGCAGGCACGCATCTTTTTCTCTAAGTTTAAATATCCTGTAAAAGAGGCCAGGTTTTGAAACTCATCTAAACAAATAACAAATCGAACATCCTTCTTTTGGGCAATAATTTCAGGCAAGTTCAATACCTCATCGGTGTATTTATCCAACTCTTTCCAGTCAAAACTTAAACTAAAATCATTATTGGGCTCTATACCTATGCTTAACCTAGGTACTAAGTTTTTAAAAAATTCCTTACCACTATTCATCCACTCCTGCCATTTAGATGACGAGGCTTTAATTACTTCCCGGGCAAATCTTTCTAAAAACTCTTCTTCAGTACCTACCGAGAAAAGATCAATAATTATCGTTTTTGTTTGTTTGTTCTTCCGGTTGATATCATGGATAACTTTTTCTACTAAGGATGATTTCCCCCAGCGTCTTGGCGACATCATGATTGTGTTGATACCCCGAAGTAGGTTATTTTTAAGTTTATCTGCCTCTGATTCCCGGTTAGTGAAAGCATGTAAACTTACTGTTTTTCCATATATAAAAGGCGAATCTTCCATTACACAAAAAGGTTTTGAAACTAGTACCAAATGGTATTATACCAAATGGTATTATACTCAAAGGTATAAAATATTTATTTTTCAAAAATTTTTTTAATACAAAAAGGAAGGTCGGGACTTATCTACTTTAATTTAAGTTTCATTCCTTCGTGTGTTGCAGTAAACCCAATTGCTTCATAAAATTTAATTGCCTCTGGACGTTTCTTGTCTGATGTAAGTTGTATCATGTTACAACCTTTTTGTTTTGCCCTGTCAATCACATATTCAAATACTTTTTTCCCAATACCACGTCCACGATGTTTTGAGTTTGTTCTTACAGCTTCTATTTGAGCCCTAAGCCCTCCCTGATGGGTCAAATATTGAATAAAAGTCAATTGAAAAGTGGCCACTTTCTCTCCATTCATTTCTACAATTGTTAGCTCTTGGTTTGGGTCGTTGGCAATTTTTTCAAATGCTTTTAAATAATTGTCAGAAAGTGTAGCTTCAAATTTTTCTCTTGTAGCACCAAGTATATCATCTGCTAACATGCTTATAATGTAAGGTAGGTCATCTGTAGTTGCAAGTCTAAATTTAAGTTCGTTTTCCATAAATTATAAAACTGATTAAAAATACAAATCAGCAGCCCCCATACTCAAAATAAAAACAGAAAAATTATATTTGAAAAAAAATGCATCCATGAACGACCTTATACAAAAGCAATTAAATGACGCCAAAGTATTAATGGACAGGGCTATTGAACATGCGGATGGCGAAGTGGCCAAAATTCGTGCGGGCAAAGCAATGCCTTCCATGCTTGATGGTATTTCTGTGGATTATTATGGCACACCAACACCTCTTAACCAGATAGGTAGTGTTACTACTCCGGATGCCAGAACATTGGTAGTTCAGCCTTGGGAAAAATCGTTGTTAGGGCTTATTGAAAAAGCTATTATGGAGGCGAACATTGGTTTAAATCCGCAGAATGATGGACAGGTAATTCGCTTAAACGTTCCGCCATTAACAGAAGAACGTCGGAAAGATCTGGTTAAAAAAGTTAAGGAGGAAGCTGAAAGAGGGCGTATTGCTATACGTAATATCCGTAAAGATGTTAACGGAAAAATTCAGCGCCTGAAATCAGAAGGTATTTCGGAAGATGAGATAAAAGGTGGCGAAGCAGAAGTTCAGAAACTTACAGACCTTTATATTGTAAAAGTTGATAAAATTGCCGAGGCAAAAGAAAAAGATATCATGACGGTTTAATCAGTAACCCTTTTGTCAAATCAAAGGGAATGAGGCAAATGCTACATTCCCTTTGCTATTTTTGTATCAATTATGAAACTATTACTTAATTATTTAAAGAATTATAAGTGGCTTATTGGCCTGGCTCTAATTCTGGCGGCTATTAATCAAATATTTTCATTTCTTGATCCTTATATCTTCCGTAAGATCATTGATACCTACGTTACTCATTATAAAGACTACTCTACCCGAGAGTTTTTTGAAGGTGCAGGACTGCTCATCCTGGCAGCCATGGGCGTAGCCATGGTATCACGTATTGCTAAAAACTTCCAGGATTATTATGTCAATGTCATTACGCAACGGGTAGGAGCAAAAATTTATTCGGACGGGCTGGCACATTCTTTAGAATTACCTTACCAGGTTTTTGAAGATCAACGCAGCGGCGAAACTTTAGGAGTCCTGCAAAAAGTGCGAAGCGATTCTGAAAAACTGATCATCGCATTCATCAACATTCTTTTTACCTCTGTTATTGGTATTATTTTCGTATTTTTTTACGCCGTTAATATCCATTGGCTAATTGCGGTTTTCTATATTTCTGTTATTCCTGTATTGGGAACCATTAGTTCTGTACTTAGTAAACGTATAAAAGTTGTACAAAAAACTATTGTAGCCCAAACCACGGCATTAGCTGGTTCTACAACGGAATCTTTACGCAACATTGAACTAGTAAAAAGCCTGGGATTATCTTCACAGGAAATTAAACGGTTAAATAACACCACGGATAAAATCCTTCAACTGGAATTAAAAAAAGTAAAATATGTACGTAGTTTAAGCTTTGTGCAAGGTACCTTGGTAAATTTGTTACGCAACTGTATTCTTTTTTTAATGCTGTACCTTATCTATGCGGGCAGTATTACGGTTGGCGAATTCTTCTCGCTGTTTATTTATTCCTTCTTTATCTTCGGACCATTACAAGAATTGGGTAATATCATCAATACGTACCGGGAAACTGAAGTTTCTTTAGAAAATTTTAAAAAAATATTAACTACTCCAAAAGAAGCAAAACCAAATCATCCGGTTAAGTTAGAAAAAATCACCAAGCTAGACTTTGACAATGTGAGCTTTAAACACTTAACTGGCAATAAAAATGCACTTAATCATATTTCTTTTGAGACGCATCTCGGGAAAACTATCGCTTTTGTAGGACCTTCTGGCTCTGGAAAGACCACACTTGTAAAATTGTTGGTGGGATTATACCAACCGCAACATGGCCGGGTTTTGTATAATACTATTCCGAGCGATGAGATTGATTTGGATGAGCTTCGGGAAAAGATTGGCTTTGTGACTCAAGATACACAACTGTTTTCAGGAACGATACGCGAAAACCTGCTGTTTGTTAAACCGGAAGCGACTGATGTAGAATGTATGGAAGTGTTAAACAAAGCCGCCTGCCAAACATTGTTGGCTCGTGCTGATAAAGGCCTGGACACCGTAATAGGTGAAGGGGGAGTGAAGGTTTCCGGGGGAGAAAAACAACGCCTATCTATTGCAAGGGCTTTGCTTCGCCGCCCCAATATTTTAGTGTTCGACGAGGCCACTTCTGCTTTAGATTCGTTAACCGAAGAAGAAATTACAGCAACTATTCGTGATGTATCTATTTTGAAAGAGCACATTACTATTCTTATTGCGCACCGTTTGTCTACTATTATGCATGCGGATACGATCTATGTTCTTGAGAAAGGGAGCATGGTCGAAGCGGGAAGTCATCAGGAATTATTGGAGGAAAAGGGACTGTATTATGCGATGTGGCGTCAGCAGATTGGCGAAAAACGCAGCATAGAAGCATAGAAATCTTCATGGTCTGCTTATACTTTTTTAACCTTTACCGCAGTGGGGCCTTTTTGACCCATCTCTACTTCGAAGGTTACTTTGTCATTTTCTTTAATGGAATCAACCAAACCATTGATGTGTACAAATACACTCTGCTGTGTTTGCTGGTCAACAATAAATCCATAGCCTTTAGACTCATTAAAGAAAGTTACCTTTCCTTTTCTAACCAATTCACCGGGATCAGGAGCTTCTTGTTTGGCCACACCAATTTGAATATCCTCGGTTTTTATCGCTTTCTTTTTACTTGGGTCGGGTGGAGTAGAGGTAATATTCCCATTTTCATCAACATAAGCCAGCATTTCATCTAAGCCTTTTCCTTTGTTCGAAGTAGCTTTCCGTTCTTCTTTTTTCTCTTTTTTATCCTGCTGCTTTTTTAATCGCTTCTTCTCTTTTTCTTTTTTGTTAAATGTTTCTGTTGATCTACCCATTCTTGATTTAAAATTTTATGCTATTTATGCATTTCACAAAGGTCGGTAAATAAAACGATATCTGTTGCTTATGCAAAAAATAAAAACCAGGAAGTAGAATTCCTTCGGTAAGCTTTTGATTACTATGAGCCTGTGAACAGGGGAAGGAAACGGTTTCATTTAATGCGGGTGAATATCTTTTAAGCCGAGTGACACCAGCTTTTTCGTTTTCAGATAAGTAAAAGAAACTATTCCTAAAGTCATACATCCGCCAAAAACTACTGCAGGCACGGTGCCCATTAACCGGGCGGTTAACCCGGATTCAAATGCTCCAATCTCATTCGAAGACCCAATAAACATAGAGTTTACGGCTGAAACCCTTCCCCGCATTTCGTCGGGAGTGAGCAATTGTACTAATGTAGAACGGATGATGACGCTGATGCTATCAAAAGCACCTTCTAAAAATAGGAAGAAGAGGGTAAGATAAAAATTACGCGATAAACCATAGCAAATAATGCTTAGCCCAAAACCGGTAACGGCGAATAAGAGGTTTCTCCAAGGCTTATTCATGGGCGAGTACCGCGACATGGCAAACATGGTTAAAACAGCTCCCAATGCGGGTGCAGCCCGCATCATGCCAAATTGTTCGGCACCCACATCTAATACATCTTTTGCAATAACTGGGATTAGGGCTACCGCTCCACCAAAAAATACGGAGAAAAGATCGAGACTCATTGCTCCCAGCATCATTTTATTTCTAAAAACAAACTTAACCCCTTGCGACAGGCTTTCATAAATATTCTCTTTAGGAACATATTGTGGGGGGTGTTTCTTGATGAAAAAGATACTTGCAAAAGACACCAGAAAAAATACCAGTATCAGAAAAAATGTTACCGAAACATTACTAAAACCGTAGATTAATCCGCCAGCCGCCGGCCCCGCGATAGAAGCTATTTGCCAGAATGTGCTATTCCAGGTGGAGGAGTTTGGATAATGCTCTCTTGGAATAATTTGTGCCATTAAAGAGAATTGTGTCGGCCCTAAAAATCCTCTGGCTATACCAATACAAAATATCATTCCGTACATCATTCCCACAATATTCCCTTTCCCAATCTGCCCACTTACAGCCGGAAGCGTAATCAGAAACAAAACTCCGGAACAGAGAAACATGGCTCCGATAATCAATTTAAGCAGTTTTGTTTTTTCAGATTTATCGGCTACATATCCGCCATATAAAGCAATACCTATGGCCGGTATCGCTTCCGACAGTCCAATTAATCCTAAAGAAAGGGGATCTTCAGTTAAATGATAAATATACCAGCCAATAACCACCGCTTGTATCTGGTAACCAAACGTGAGGAAAAACCGCATGCTTAAATAAGCTCTGAATTCAGGAAAACGTAAGGCTATGTACGGATCTTTTCTTATGGGTTGGTCTGATTCCACAGTGTTACATTTACATGCCAGATTAATAGAATGGGGTAGTTCCTCAATTAAATCCTGAAAAAGTTATTTGTTTATATTACCCAATCCATACTGATCGATAAGATATACTAACCCGGCAATAGAGGCACCGCCCAACTCAAGTTCTCTCCGGTTAACGCTTTCAAATACGTCTAAGCTAGAATGGTGCACATCAAAGTAACGCTGTCTATCCGGGTCAAAACCTATGAGAACGGGAACAGTGGGTAAATTTTTTAATGGGCCGATATCTGCACCACTTTCACCTATTCCTATCTGGTTTAAACCATAGGGAGCTAATAACGGTTTCCAGTTATTGACAAACTTTATGGATTCCAGACTGTTTTCTAAAGAAAATCCTCTGGGGGTAAAGCCTCCCGAATCCGATTCGATAGCCACTATGTGCTTTTCTCCATTTTGTTTAGCTAACTCGGCATATTTTTTTCCTCCCCGCAATCCGTTTTCTTCGTTCATAAATAATACTGCCCGTATGGTATGTTTAGGTTTGTAGCCTAAGGTTTTTAACATTCTTAACGTTTCGATTGATTGGACTACACCCGTACCATCGTCATGAGCCCCTTCGGCTAAATCCCATGCATCAAGATGGCCCCCAACGGTAATGATTTCATCGGGCTTTTCAGAACCCTTTATCTCTCCGATAACGTTGTATGAAATGACATCAGGCAAGGTTTGGCAGTTCATTTTAAGCTGAAATTTGATTTTTGCTTTCTTTTTAAGAAGATCGCTTAGTTCATTTGCTGCTTTAGTCGAAATGGCGGCTGCTGGAATTTTTGAACCGTTATCTGCATAAGCAGTAGACCCAGTATGGGGATAATCGTCAATAGCATGGGTTAATGAACGCACAATAGCAGCCACAGCGCCATATTTTGCAGCTTCTGCGGGACCTTTAAACCGTTGATCGCCAGCCATACCGTAAGCGTTTCCTGGTTCAATGGGTCTTGGATCAAACGCACGATTAAAAAAAACGACCTTGCCTTTAATTTTTGCTATGCCCAGCCGAGCCAACTCATCCAAGCTTTTTACTTCAATCACTTCGGCAGTAAGCCCACCTTCCGGTGTAGCTGGGGAACCACCCAAAGCAGCTACAGGAACCGGCATACTAATAGAAGCGTCCTCTTCCGTTTGCTCAATAATATAGGCTTCTTCTTTTTCGCCTCTTATCCAATGAGGAACAGACACTTCTTGTAGGTAAACTTTATCAAAGCCATAATCTTGCATCAATTTTTTACCCCACTCAACGGCTTTTTGAGCGTTTTCGGAGCCACTAAGCCTTGGCCCGATTTTTTTACATAAATATTCTAAATTTTTATAGCTGTGCCCGTTAGCCAATGCTTCATCGTAAATCTTTCTAAGCATTAGGGAATCTTTCTCCTGCCCAAGAGCGGAAATAGTAACGAAAAGGAGTATAAAGGATATTTTTAAAAATTTCATGGGGACAAAGGTAAGATTTTAGCCAGGCGCTAAGAAATTTTGTCTCCATAGCATCGATTTTTGGCGAAAAAAAACATTTTTACTATGTTTAGAATAAATATAGTATATGTATGAAAAAATACTACTACAGGGTGTTCTCCCTGGATAAAAATGTTTTTTGAAAAAATGAAAAATAGTGGAATGAGTTTACAGGGTTTTCTAAGAAATCTTATCCCAGCTTAATCCCCTGTTCTTAGATTGAAAGAACTGATAGAGCAGTTTGTTTTTCTCCAGTCTCAATTCAGGATCCTCTTCAAAAAGTTTTATTACCGTCTGGCGGGCTTGTTGTAATAAATCCTGGTCGGTAGTTAAGTCGGCTAATTTTAAATCGAGTACCCCGCTTTGCTGGGTTCCTTCGATATCACCGGGACCGCGTAACTGTAAGTCAATTTCTGATATTTCAAATCCATCATTGGTACGCACCATCGTTTCTAAACGGGTTTTTGCTTCTTTTCCCAGCTTATTTCCCGACATGAGCACACAATAGGATTGCTCGGCCCCACGTCCTACACGCCCACGTAACTGGTGCAACTGCGATAAACCAAAACGTTCGGCGTTCTCAATAATCATTACCGAAGCATTGGGCACATCTACTCCAACCTCAATTACTGTGGTAGCTACCATGATCTCCGTTTCGCCCTTTACAAAACGCTGCATTTCGAAATCTTTGTCTGCCGGAGTTAATTTTCCGTGGACAATACTAATCTTATATTCAGGCAAAGGAAATTCTCTGGAAATCGCTTCAATACCCGCTTCCAAGTGTAATAAATCGAGCTTTTCGCTTTCTTTAATTAGAGGATAAACGATGTAAACCTGCCTGCCTTTAGCTATTTCCTGCCGCATGAAACCAAACATGCGCAAACGCTGGCTTTCGTAAAGATGAATGGTTTGAATGGGTTTACGGCCGGCGGGAAGTTCGTTAATCACTGATACATCCAAATCGCCATATAACGTCATAGCCAGTGTGCGTGGAATAGGAGTTGCGGTCATCACCAGCACATGAGGCGGTATGATGGTTTTATTCCAAAGTTTAGAGCGCTGCTCCACGCCAAAACGATGCTGTTCATCAATAACTACCAAGCCCAGATTTTTAAACTTAACGGTGTCTTCAATTAACGCATGCGTTCCTACCAGGATATCCAAGTCGCCGTTTTCCAAATCAACAAGAATCTGTTTCCGTTTTTTCTTTGGAGTAGAGCCAGTCAGCAATTCTATTTTTACAAAATCTTCTCCCACTAAATTCTTAATAGATAAATAATGTTGTTGGGCCAATATTTCGGTGGGGGCCATAATGGCGCCCTGATAGCCATTATCCATACCAAACAACATACTCATTAGGGCTACAATGGTTTTGCCGCTTCCAACATCGCCTTGCAACAGGCGGTTCATTTGTACCCCACGCTGAGTATCTAACCGGATCTCTTTTAAAACTTTTTTTTGAGCGTTGGTTAATTCAAAAGGAAGCTTATCGGTATAAAATGTATTAAACTTATCGCCAATTTTTTCAAACATTACACCTTTAAATTTCCGGGTTCGTAAGAGTTTGTTTCGTAATAACTTGAGCTGGATAAAAAACAATTCTTCAAATTTTAAGCGATGTTTTGCTGCATGAAGAATGGCTGTATTTGTCGGAAAATGAATGTTTATCAAAGCATCCGATCTGCTAATAAGTCGATATTTCTGACGGATTTCTTCCGGCAGAGTTTCATAAAACTCTCGCGAAACGATTGAAAGCAGTTCAGCCTGTATCCGTTGAAGACCTTTACTATCTAAAGAAAACTGTTTCAGTTTTTCCGTAGCGTTATAAACCGGTTGCAGGGTTAGATTTCCTGTTTTTTTAGCCTGCGGATTATACGCTTCTAATTCCGGATGGGCAATGGATATACCTCCCTTAAAAACAGTGGGTTTACCAAAAATGATAAAAACGTTTCCAGGCTGAATGATGCGTTCTATCCATTTTATTCCCTGAAACCAAACGAGTTCTATAATACCTGTGTCGTCTTTTAATTGCGCTACAAGTCTTCGGCTACGCTTCTCCCCCACAATTTCTTTACTCATTATTCGCCCAATTATCTGCACGGCGGGCAAATCACCATTTAATTCTCTTATTTTATAAAACTTGGTGCGATCGATGTATCTGAAAGGATAATGATGTAAAAGATCGTGATAAGTAAAGATACTTAGCTCTTTTTTTAGCGCATCAGCACGTTG